>JAAYJG010000407.1 GCA_012523055.1 Ruminiclostridium sp.
AAGTCCCTGGTATTGGGGATCTGTCAAAATGGTGGATTGATCCCTGTGGGGAATGTATCCTCGGGGTTTTCCTATAAGGACAAAACCCTTCTGATGCAAGCCTTGGACCAGTTACAGCAAAAAGAGTCACCTTTCGGTGAAGGGATCAAAGAAAAGGAGGTAATTTGGTTTCAGCCTGTTTTAACTGTACAGGTTGTGTTTATGGAGCGGGAACCTCAGGGCGGGCTGCGCCACCCCGTATTGGAGGGCTTCAGTGCAAAAAAACCTGATGAAGCAACCGGAGAAGAGGAGATTGTATAAAATATTATGAAAAGCACAAATGCTTCAATAAAACTGTCAAACCCCGATAAGCTGCTTTTCCCGGAGGTGGGAATCACTAAACTGGATTATGCGAAAGCTTTGCATGAGTTATCTCCCTTTCTGCTGTACTATACAAAAAACCGGAACCTGACCACCATTCATTTTCCTGATGGAGCAGGGGAAAAATCTTATTACCAGAAAAGCGTTCCATCCCATGCCCCCGATTTTGTTGTCAGGCGGGAGATGGAAGGGAATGAATTTGTGGTGCTGGATTCATTGGAAACCCTGTTATGGATGGGAAATATGGCTGCTCTTGAATTTCATATCCCCTTCAATGCCATGGATTCACCCGATTATCCTGACGCGCTGATCTTTGATCTGGATCCTTTCGAAGGGCAGACATTTCCACAGGTGCTCGAGGCAGCGTTGATCGTGCATGAAACCCTGGAGGAGCTCGGAATAAACAGCTTTTGCAAAACCTCCGGTGCGACGGGAATTCAGATAGCCATTCCAGCGGGGCGGAAGCTGCATTATAATACTGCCAGGGAGATCAATCAATTTTTTGGCCATTATTTCGCAGGGAAGCATCCGAAGGTTTTTACAATAGAACGCAAGGTCAATGCCCGGGGGAAAAAGCTTTATTTTGATTATTTACAGATGTGGAGAGGGAAAACGATTATTTCTCCTTATTCTCCCCGGGCAACAAAAACCGCGAATGTTTCCACTCCGCTTTTGTGGGAAGAGCTGAAGAAGGGGGTTACTCCGGAAGATTTCACGTTGAAAACCATCGGCAAGAGGTTAAAGAAATTGGGAGATATTTATCAGCCTGTTATAGCCTCCGCCATGGAACCAGGCCTGCAGGCCTTTTCAAACAAAATGGTGAAGGCTTGACTGTTAACAACAATCAAGCCGATCCTGGATATCGTAAAGGTGTGAACCAGAGTTAATACTTTTTAAGATCAATTTGCGTGATAGATGAGACAACCGCATGGGCTGGTGATAAATCCTGCGTTCCGGAATTTGGATTATCAAACCCAATGCAGGTCATACCGGCAAGAAGGGCTGCCTTCACTCCATGCTGGGAATCCTCAATGACAAGGCAATCTTTTGGGTTAACCTTTAATTTTTCTGCTGCCTTGAGGAAGATATCCGGAGCCGGTTTGCTGTTTTTCACTTCTTCTCCGCTGACAATCACTTCGAAATAGTGCATGATCCCAAGCTTAGTTAGAATCATTTCGATAAAACTCCTGCCGGAGGAAGACGCCAACCCGATTTTCATTCCAGCCCTTTTGGCTTCAGCCAGTAGTTCCGGGATGCCGTCGACCGGCTCCAGCTGCCGGTTCCCCATCAGGAAATTGATATAATAATCCTGTTTTTCCAGCAACTGATCAACCGATGCCGCCAGATTGCATTTTTCCTTCAGCTCTGCCCACATAATCGGGTTCGCCACGCCAACATACTTATTCAACTCCTCATGGGAGATGTCTATCCCAAAGGATTTCATCGTCAGTTGATCAGACTCAAAATGGAATGGCTCACTGTCAATAATGACACCATCCATATCAAAAATTAACGCTTTTATCATGTGTTCCTCCAACTTGGTGCAAAGTAATACCTTATTTATAACATTTTCTATTATAGCAAAAGAAGTAATTACCAGCAATCGCTGCGCTCACAAGGCAGGTTGTCTTTCACCTCCTGGCCACTTGTTCGCTTGCGTCGTGTACTTGTTTGGGATAAAATAAAATGGAAGTCCACACGTCTGACATCGGTAGGAAAGGGAAAACAACATGTTTAAGGTCTTTCTTGTTGAGGACGAGATCGTTGTGCGCGAAGGAATACGCAAAAATATCCTGTGGGAGCAGTATGGCTTTCAATATGCCGGTGACGCTCCTGACGGGGAGCTTGCCCTGCCTTTGATTCGGCAGATACAGCCTGATCTGCTGATTACCGATATAAAAATGCCTTTCATTGATGGCTTACAGCTGATCGAATTAATTCGCAGGGAACTGCCAAGAACTAAAATTGTCATCATCAGCGGATATGACGATTTTTCCTATGCACAGCAGGCCATTCGACTGGGTGTGGAGCAATATCTGTTAAAGCCCATCTCCAAAAATAAAATGGTGGAAATCCTGATTGCTCTGCAGAAAAAAATGGAGGCTGAAAGGCAGCAGCAAGAATTTCTGACCCGGTTTCAGCGTGAAGTAACAGAGTACGAAACCTTTTCTCGCAGGCGTTTTTTCGAGCAAATTGTCGTAGGTGGCATGAGCGCGTTGGAAATCTCCGAAACAGCCAAGTCGATGGGCATCGATATCAATGCCCCGTTTTACAACATCGTCCTTTTTTCCCTTAGCAGTGCCCGATATGACGCCAGCGCACCGGAAGGTTACACCGATACGCTGGCGGCAATACAGGATAAAATCCGGCAGTATATCGTCTGCCACCCGGAGTATCTTTTGTTCAGATGGAACGTTACCACACAGGCCTTTGTGGTGAAGGGCGAGCAAGAGGATATTGTTCAGCGAACCGAAGCCTGCATTAAGAACATTCAACGCTATTGTACGACTACGGGCGGAGATGTTAACTGGCATATAGCGCAAGGCACCCCGGTGCCGCGGCTGGGCAGCATTCCAGCCTGCTTTAACGAGGCAAGCCGTCTTTTGTCCTATCGTTATCTTTGCGCGGAAGAGCATATCCTGTCGAGAGAGAGCATCCGGGAATACTGGAAAAGGGATGGCTCAGATATGGATAAAGTAAAAAAAGAAATCGATCAGGAGCATATCTGTAAATTCTTAAGCAACGGTGCCAGGGAAGAGATTGACCGTTTCATTGATCAGCTGCTGCTAGGCGCGGGTGAAGGAAATATTTCCATGCCCTTGTATTGCAGGTATCTGACGATGACGGTTTATTTCGCGACGGTAAAGTATCTGGATTCGATTGACTGTTGCGCCGACAGCTTTTGGTCATTGGAGCTGCAGCCCAATGACAACGTATCATCGCCGGAGGAAGCCCGGAAGTATATGCATCAGGTGATGGTACAGGCAATTGATCTGCGTGATAATGAGAGCAAAAAACAACAGCGCGACCTGCTGACCCAGGCGATCAGGTTCATCGACAGGCATTTTCCGGAGGAGTCGATTTCTCTCGAACGTGTAGCCAGGAAAGTGAATGTCAGCCCCAATTACTTTTCGGCGATCTTCAGCCAGGAAGTGGGGCAAACCTTCATCGAATACCTTACAAACAAACGCATTGACGAAGCCAAACGCTTGCTTCGCCAAACGGAAAAGCGTTCCAGCGAGGTTGCTGTGGCGGTCGGGTATAAGGATTCTCACTATTTCAGCTTTGTATTTAAAAAAGTGTCGGGCTTAACGCCGAACGAGTATCGCAAGGAGAGCAGACCACAAGCATGACAGGGTATACTGTTTCATGCAGTCAACAGTAAAAATGATGGTTTGTGTTGGAATCAAATGACCAGCAGGAGGTGAAATCAGGAAATGACCATGCAAAGCAAGCTCTGGAAGATGATCCTGATCGTCGCATTACCGCTGATGATCGTGATTATCGCGATCGCATTCATCGCGGTCGGGTATGCATTGCAGTATAACGCCATCCTGAACAATGTCACAACGGCTTCTGATTTCAACCAAAATTTTAAAGACGATATCGATCTGAAGATGTACTATTACGTGATCGACAGCCAATACTCTGAAGGGCTGCCTGTGAAAGAAGTGGAGTCCGCCGAGGCTATTGCGCGTAAGCTGTACGATACGACCACTGAAAGCGACAGCCTTCGGGCTATCAACAGTGTGCTGAACCTATGCGACAATCTGGAGGGCAAGATTCAGCAAATCGCGGAAACCAAGGAATACGATTCCCGCATGAAACAGCTGGGGGACGACATATATATTCTCACGGATCTGATTCAGCGGTACATGTATAATTATCTATATTACGAGGCGGCACATCTGAACGCTCTGCAAAAAACCATGATCACCAATATGATTGTTCTCATTGGTGTTGTTGTGGTTGTATCTCTGATATTACTGTATTTCCTGCTGTACAAATCCAGGAAGGTAAGCCGAAGGATCGTGGATCCCATCGATAAGATCTGCCAACGGTTGAAGGATATCGGGAAGGGCAGCCTGCTGGTCTGTGAACCAATCCAGGCCGATGTGGAGGAGGTGCAGCTTCTTTCCAATGGGATAGAGAGAATGGTGGAACGTCTGAAGCTGCAGATCGATAAAAACACAGAGCAGGAAAAGCAGCGCAGACGAACCGAGCTGGCTTTGCTGCAGGCGCAGATCAATCCGCATTTTCTTTATAATACGCTGGATACCATCATCTGGTTGATCGAGTCCCGGGAAATCGGAGAGGCGGTGAAAATGGTCAATAGCCTTTCCAACTACTTCCGGTTTTCATTAAGTCGCGGACAAGACGTTATCACCCTTGCCGAGGAAGAACAACACATTCGAAGCTACTTGGAAATACAACAGATGCGATACCGGGATCTGATCGAATACGAAATTGATATTCCGGAACAATTGAAATGCTATGTCATTCCAAAGCTTACCCTGCAGCCACTGGTGGAGAACGCACTGTATCACGGCATCAAAACAAGGCGGCGGCAGGGTTTTATCCGGGTAACAGGCAGGACACAGAACGGATGTGTGATCCTGGAAGTGTTCGATGACGGCACCGGTATGGCTCAGGAACGCCTTGATAAGGTGCGTGCATCTCTGGAGGACGGAAATTCTGAAGGGTTTGGAATGAGAGCAGTACGCCAAAGGATTCAAATCCTGTTCGGCATGGAATATGGCTTAACTGTGGATAGCTCACCGGATGACGGTACGAGGATCAGCGTGACGATTCCCATGCAAACAGTGGTAGAAGTAGATAAAATAGGCATGGAATATGGTAAGATTTTCGGTGAGGGCGTCGGTGAACAAAACAGTACCATCATGCACAAATCCGGTGAGGCTGCAAATTAATGACGAAAACCGGGCGGGGGAGGAGACGACTATGAAAATAAGAATGTTTATGATCATTGCATGCTTTGTATTTCTTGTTTGCGGCTGTGTAAAAAAAGAGCAGCACCCGGCCGAGGCTTCCAAGGAAAACTTGATCGTGGTCGGGTTTTCACAGGTTGGCGCGGAATCAGAATGGCGCGTGGCCAACACCGAAAGCATGAAATCGGCACTGAGCGTCAAAAACGGATATGAATTGATTTATGACGATGCCCGACAGGAGCAGGAAAATCAAATCCGGGCCATCCGGAACTTTATCCAGCAGAAAGTGGACTATATTGTGTTCTCTCCAAAGGTTGAAACGGGTTGGAACTCGATCCTGCAGGAAGCGAAGGAGGCGGACATTCCCGTGCTCATGATAGACCGTGATATTGATGCGACGGAGGGTTTATATACGGCGTATATTGGCTCCGATTTCCGTGAAGAAGGGGAAAAAGCCGTCTCATGGCTGGAAAACCTGCTTGAAAAGCAGGGAAGAACAAATGACCCGGTACGGATTGTCCATCTTCAGGGAACCATAGGTTCCTCTGCACAGATAGGCCGAACCATTGCATTGGAGCAGGCTGTCCAGCGCAATGTCAACTGGAAAGTAGTCGCACAGCAATGCGGTGATTTCACCAGAGCAAAAGCTTATGAAGTGATGAGTGCCATTTTGAAACGAACAAAGGAAATTGACGTTGTTTACTGCGAGAATGACGGTGAGGCGCTTGGAGCGATTGACGCAATGGAAGAGGCGGGTTTAAAATGCAATGCGCAGGATGGTGTGATCGTTATCTCGTTTGATGCGACAAAGCTTGCCCTCGAATACTGTTTGCAGGGAAAAATCGCCGTGGATGTGGAATGCAATCCGCTGCAAGGCCCTTATGTGGAGGAGCTTATTCAAAAACTACAGCGGGGAGAGCCCACCGAGAAAAATGTGTTTATCGAGGAAACACTGTTCGATTGCTTCACCATCACTCGGGAAATGATTGATGAAAGGAAATACTAAAAGGTCGTTTTTTTACGGAAAACAGGTAGAAATTTTACGATTTAGTTTCGCTGTAAACCGGGTGAAATTTTCAGGTAGTTCACTATCTCATCGAGGTCGTTGAAATTCTTACGCAGTTCATTCCCGGGTATTGTTTTTCTTTTTTCCTATATGTTATACGTATAGATGAAGGTAATCTTCAATACAATGCGTATTTAGAAAGGATGGGAAAAAATGAAAAAGTTTCTTGCACTCGTTTTTGTTGCAACATTGCTCATCAGCTGCCTGAGCGCATGCGCACCGGTAACAACACCGTCTACTCAGGGCACACAACCTCCTGCTGAAAGCAAGCTGATTCGTGTTGGTTTTGCACAGTGTAAAGCCGATGAGTCTGACTGGCGTAAAGCAAACACCAAGTCTGTTCAGGAAGCTCTCAGCAAAGAGAATGGCTTCGATCTGATCCTTGCCGACTCCAACAACGATGCTGCCAAGCTGGTATCTGACGTTCAGGGTTTCATCGATCAGGAAGTTGACTACATCATTATCGCTGCCGTTAACGCCGATGGATGGGATACCGTTCTGGGCAATGCAAAGAAAGCCGGCATCCCCGTCATCCTGATGGACCGTACCATCAATGCCAGTGAAGATCTTTACAACTGCTGGTTGGGCGGCGGATTCTACAACGAAGGTGTGAAGGCTACCGATTGGATGGGCAAGAGGTTTGCAGGCGGCAAGCAGGCAAATATTGTTCATCTGCAGGGACAACTGGGAGCTTCTGCTCAGGTTGGACGTACCGAAGCTCTTGAAGATGCCATTGGAAAGAACAGCAATTGGAAGCTTCTTGCTCAGCAAACAGGCGAATGGAGCACCGATACCGCAAAAGAAATCATGGCTTCCTGGATCCAGCAGTATGGCGACGATATCAATTGTGTCTATGCTGAAAACGACAACATGGCCGATGGTGCCATTCAGGCATTGGAAGAAGCCGGCAAGAAGGTTGGCGGAGATGACGGTGTAGCCATTATTTCCTTCGACGCAAACAGAGCGTATCTCCAGATGACACTGGAAGGCAAGATCAACTGTAATGTAGAATGTAATCCTTTGCTTGGCCCTGGCGTAGCAGCTCTGATCAATAAGATCGAAGGCGGCGGCACACCCAATAAGAAGGAATCTGTTGATGAAACAGCCTTCTATTATGACACCATTACCCAGGAAGTCATTGACGCTCGTCCATATTAATCTGTGAGAGGCCGTACATACGGACTTTACAAAAAAATCAACAGGAATTCATTGACTGGTTCGGGGAGATTCTGTTTCTCCCCGAACCAATATTCAATACAAACCTGCAGGGAAGGCCTATACAACTGAACAATGGTATATATCAGGATAATTCGCTATATATCTGTAAGAAAAGCCAACTATTTTCCTATGTTGCATCCTGAAATGTTTATGAACTGAATTCAATAAAGGAAATCCTGTATTTCCTTTTCTGAATTCAATTCATACCACCCAATAAAACCCGGATCCTTTGTTATTGCTTAAAACTACAGCAAATTAAAGGTGGTCATGCATCATGAGTATGGAAAAGTCTGAAATAAACAGTTTGGTTATGACCGGTATCGGCAAAACGTTCCCAGGTGTTCGCGCGCTGAACGATGTTGACTTTAAGCTGCGCTGCGGCGAGATACATGCGCTAATGGGGGAGAACGGGGCCGGAAAGTCAACCCTGATCAAGGTGTTGACGGGGGTTTATATCATGGATGAGGGAAGCATCCGGCTGGATGGAGCCCCCGTTGTGATCCGCTCACCACAGGATGCGCAAAAACTCGGAATAAGCACCGTATACCAGGAAGTTAACCTGTGCCCAAACCTCACGGTGATGGAAAATCTCTTTATAGGGCGCGAACCGCGAAAAATGGGCTTGATTGACTGGAAGCAGATGAGTCATGATGCATCCGAATTGCTGCAAAGGCTGAATATCCTGGCGGATCCTGCGGCGCAGCTGGACAGCTGCTCCATTGCCATTCAACAGATGATCGCGATTGCGCGCGCAGTGAATACGAAATGCAAATTCTTAATTTTGGATGAGCCTACCTCCTCGTTGGATGCCGATGAGGTGAAAAAGCTGTTTGCACTGATGAGACAGCTGAAGGAAGCCAACGTGGGGATTATATTTATCACCCACTTTTTAGAGCAGGTCTATGAAATCTGTGATCGCATCACGGTGTTGCGTAATGGCGAGCTGGTTGGTGAGTATGAGGTTGAAAACCTGCCCAGGCTGGAGCTTGTGAAAAAGATGATGGGCAAGGAGATTGAGGTTCTTTCAGATCTCTCTGTCAATAAGGATTCAGCGATGTTTGAAGATGAGGTTCCGATGGTGGAGGCCCGTGATTTATCAAGCGGACCTTCCATGGTGGCTCCCTTCAGCCTGAAGATGTATAAAGGCGAGGTTGTGGGCTTTAGCGGCCTGCTGGGTTCAGGGCGGAGCGAGCTGGTTCGGGCAATATATGGCGCGGACCGGGCGGTTCAGGGGCAACTGTACATAAAAGGGAAAAGCACACGGATCAAAAAGCCTCTGGACGCGATGGAGCAAGGCATGGCCTATTTACCGGAGGACAGAAAAGCAGACGGCATTTTTGGCGAGCTTTCGGTTAGGGAAAACATCATCATTGCCCTTCAGGCAAAGCAAGGGGTATTTAAGCGTCTGACGCACAAAGAAATGGAGCAGTATGCCGATGAGTATATCCAACTGCTCAATATTAAGACTGCCAGCCGGGAAACGCCAATGAAAAGCCTTTCGGGCGGCAATCAGCAAAAGGTCATACTGGCTCGATGGCTTCTGACCAATCCGGAATTCATGATTCTGGACGAGCCTACCCGCGGAATTGACATTGGTACAAAAACAGAAATACAGAAGCTGATTCTGAAGCTTGCCAGCGAAGGAAAAAGCGTCGCTTTCATCTCTTCCGAGATGGATGAGATGATTCGGACATGCTCGAGAATGGTGGTCATGCGGGACCGATGCAAGGTCGTAGAGCTGACCGGGAGTGAGCTGAATCAGAGTACAATCATGCGAACCATAGCAGGAGGTGACGCAGAGTGATGAAGATTTTCAATCATGCAGATAAATCTCTAAAACCTTCATTCGGGTCGCTGACCAAAAGCATTTTCAGCAGCCGTTTAACCTTCTCTTTGATGGTTTTGCTGGTGGTATTGGTTCAGAATATCTTAACAACACCGTCATTTTTTAAGATTACCATCACCAATGGTTTATTATCCGGCTATATTCCGAATATTCTTGATGAAGCCAGCGAATTGATTATTGTCACATTGGGCATGACGCTGGTTACAGCAGCATCCGGAGGCCAGGATATCAGTGCCGGTTCCATTATGGCGATTGCGGCCAGCTTTTGCGGGCTGCTTCTGAATGGAGCGGAATACAGAACCGATGTCTTTCATAGCCCATACATTCTGGCACTGATTGTCGGTGTCCTGGGCGGAGCACTATGCGGTGCTTTCAATGGCTTTCTGGTATCACGACTGAAAATGCAGCCCATGATCACCTCGCTCATTCTGTTTACGGCGGGACGTTCTATTGCAAAGCAAATCACCCACGGGCAGACCATTTACATTATGAACCCGGTATATAAATATCTGGGGGTTCAAATACCCGGTGTTCCGATCAGAACCACCATTCTTGTCAGCATTTTGATGGTCATTATTGTTGTGCTGTTAACAAAGCTGACGAGCCTGGGGCTTTATATTCAGAGCGTTGGGATCAACGGTTCTTCAGCTCGTCTTGTTGGGTTGAACTCCGATACCATTAAATTCATGGTGTTTGTAATTTATGGCGCATTGGCCGGGGTAGCGGGACTTGTTGGTTCAAGCAGCGTAGGAAGCGTGAACTCCGGAGAGTTGGGTCTGGGGATAGAGATGGATGCAATTCTGGCGGTAGCGTTGGGCGGGAACATGCTTGGTGGCGGTAAATTCAGCATAGCGGGTTCTGTCATTGGCGCATATACCATCCAGGCGATCACAACGACTTTATATGCCATGAGTGTGCGCGCCGATCAATTGAATGTGTTCAAAGCGTTCATTATCATTGTAATCATTGTTGCCAGCAGTGATGTGTTCAAGGAAAAGATTAAGAAACTGACCCGCAGGATATTCACAAAGAATGTGGCTGTTGGAGGTTAACGCAATGAAAAAAACCAAAAGCATTGGTTCAGGTTCAGACCTTTCCCTGAAGCATAAAAGCTTCAGCAATACGGGAATATTGTTGTTCATTACGATTTCTCTGTTTGTTCTTCTTTATGTGATTTCGTTGCTACTGTTTTCAGAAAGCAACTTTGCAAAATACTCTGTCTTTTTTAACCTGTTTAACAACAAGGCCTATCTTTTGATGCTTGCACTGGGGTTAACCGTTGTGTTGATAACCGGCAGCATAGACATCTCTGTGGGCGGAGTAACAGGACTAATCAGTATGGTCATTGCTACAATGCTGTTGGATAACAGCGTAAATGCTATATGGACAATACCGGTGGCGCTGGCGATAGGGCTTGCATTTGGCATCGTTCAGGGTTATTTGGTCTCATACATGGAAATCCAGCCGTTTATTGTAACCTTATCCGGAATGTTTTTTGCGCGCGGAATGATCAGCGTGATTAACCCAAAGTCCGTACCCATCTCAAACGAAATGTTCATGGGCTGGTCCAGTGCGAAGCTATATATTCCCTTTTTATACAATGTACGCAAGAACGGAACCCATGATGTAGCGTATCTGACACCTGCCGCCATCGTAGCTATCATCGTTTTAATCGTTATTATCGTCATGCTCAAAAGAACGAAATTTGGTCGTTCCCTGTACGCTGTGGGAGGAAACCCACAAAGCGCTTTACTGATGGGGATCAATGTCAAGAAAACAAAATTCATGGCACATGTGCTCTGCGGTGTACTGGCAGGTATAGGGGGTCTTCTTTACACCCTTTTTGCTCCCTCCGGCAACCCAGGAAACGGGTACGGTTATGAAATTGATGCCATTTCTTCCAGCGTTATCGGCGGCGTTATGCTGTCAGGGGGCGTAGGGTTGCCCATCGGTACTTTTTTCGGGGTGCTGATCAATGCGCTGATAGAACGTGTCGTACCGCTGCTGGGCATCGTGGATGCGTCCTGGCCAAGAATCATCACCTCGGCATTTCTGTTTGCCTTCATTGTCATTCAAAGCGCATTTTCCGGCACCGTGAAACATGGGGACGGTTCTTTTGTTTCGTTTCACATGATGAATCGTGGATGAGGTTCTATTATAACAACAGAAGCAATTGAATCACACCCGGATTGTATGGGTTATATTCGCTGACCGAATGTTAAAGAAAACAAATAAAGGCAACTTTATTTACTTAGTAGTATCATGTGCTATAATTGCATTAAAAAGATATGAAAGGAAAGCAGAGGATACTATTACATTTTAACTGTAAGACAGGTGGTTGTTATGGCAAGGTCAGCAAGACAGAAAAGTAAAAGTGGAATCTATCATATTATACTTAGGGGCGCAAACAGGCATGCAATCTTCCATAATGATGATGATTGCATTCGATTTCTTGAAATATTGGAGACATATAAAAATAAAAGTAACATAAACATACTTGCGTGGTGCCTGATGGGCAATCATGTACACTTACTGTTAAAAGAGGGTAACGAAGAGTTGGCTGTTACAATGAAGAGAATCGGCGTAAGTTATGCGAGCTACTATAACTGGAAGTATAAAACTATAGGTCACTTGTTCCAAGATAGATTTAAAAGCGAAAACGTAGAGAACGATTCTTATTTACTGACAGTAACCAGATATATACATCAAAATCCGGTTAAAGCGGGGATAGTGACAAAACCTGAAGAGTGGAAATGGAGCAGTTGCCAAAGTTATTATAAGGTGGCAGTTACACCTTCCTCATTGTTGGATGATGAAATCATATTGAGCATGTTTGCCGAGGGAAAAAAACTTGATATAAAGAGATTTAAAGAATTTAATGAAAGCAATAACGAAGACAAGCATATGGATGAAGATATTAGGATTAGGCTTACCGATGATGAAGCAAAGGAAGAGATAAGAAAATCAATTAATGGGTATCAAATCGCACAAGTTAAAAGTTTGCCAAAGGAAACAAGAAATGAGATTATCAGCAAATTAAAGAGAGTAGAAGGTTTAACGCAACGACAAATATCGAAGATTTTTGAAATTCCTCTCAGCATGGTTAACAGAGCTTAAAAAGACCAAGAAATGAGATTATCAGCAAATTAAAGAGAGTAGAAGGTTTAACGCAACGACAAATATCGAAGATTTTTGAAATTCCTCTCAGCATGGTTAACAGAGCTTAAAAAAACCAAGAAATTACCTTTAGCAATCTACTCCGAATATGATTAACTAACACAGTGTCAAATAAAAAGTGAAACAAAAGAACCGTCCCCATGTTTCACCAGGTGCTGTATGGTTTACTTATAAGGCTGGAATTGCGGTATCTTCTATCATATGACACTTCTTCACCGATAAAGGGTGGTTTGTCAAATGCCTGATCTTCGCTTTTCAGCTCAATTTCAGCCACCACAAGGCCTTCATTTTCCTTTAAAAACTCATCGATTTCCCAGGTAAAGCCCTTGTATTCTACTTTATACCGATATTTTTCAATGACCGACCCCTTGCAGAGCTCCTGAAGTATGTTCAAACCGTCCTGCAGGGGGATTTCATATTCAAATTCCGAACGGGATATCCCGGTGGTGGTCCCCTTAATGGTCAACAGAGCCTTCTGGCCGATAATCCTGATTCTGACAGAGGGATGGAAGGACAGATACCCCTGTCGGTATAAAACACCTTCTGCAAGCTGCTTGTAGGACTGGTCAAGAACCAGAAACTTTCTTTCAATCTCTTTTGGCATAGACATCCCCCTTAATTCTGAGCTAAATATCCTTATACACAATTGAACAACAATACTGTTCCATCGTTGCTGGTTTCACTATGCAAAGAGGCATAAACGCCACCTTTGGCAAGAAGCTCCTGATGCGTGCCCTGCTCTTCAATACCATTTGCTGTTAAAACAATGATCTTATCAGCATTTTTGATGGTGGACAACCTATGAGCAATGATTAATGTGGTTCGCCCTTGCGCAAGAACCTTCAAAGATTTCTGAACCAGGCGTTCGCTCTCATTATCCAGCGCAGAGGTTGCTTCATCCAAAATTAGCACCGGGGGATTCTTCAGAAAAGCGCGGGCGATGGATATCCGCTGTTTCTGGCCGCCGGAAAGCTTAACGCCCCTTTCCCCCACAAAGGTATCATAACCGTTTTCCAGCTCGATGATAAAGTCATGGGCGTTCGCAAGCTTCGCGGCGTGAATAATATCTTCCGGGGAGGCATCGGGCTTTCCATACAGAATGTTTTCCCCGACGGTTCCCGAAAACATGTAGACGTCCTGCTGTACCATTCCAATATTGCGACGCAGGGATTCCAGTGTGACGCTCCGAATGTCTTTTCCATCAATTGTAATTGAGCCTTCATTCACTTCGTAAAACCTTGGGATAAGGCTGCAAAATGTAGTTTTTCCTCCGCCCGACGGGCCGACCAGGGCAACGGTCTGGCCTTTTTGTATGGTCAGATCAATGTTTTTCAGCACCTCGGTCTTGTCATTATAACTGAAGGAGACGTTATGAAACTGAATTTCTCCTTCAACATCGGTCAGGGCTGTGGCCCCTTCACTATCAGTAATCTCAGGCTTTGTTTGAATAATTTCAAGAAAACGGTCAAACCCGGACATACCCCGTTGAAAAGCCTCGGTGAAATTGACCAGCCTGTCAATCGGGTTTAGGAAAACATTGACGAAAAGAATATAGGCCACCAAATCCGAGGTGGTGATATGGTTCCGGCTTAAAAACAACCCGCCCAGAATCAGCACGCATAAATATAATACTCCCTGAAGAAACTGGTTCCCCGAGAAAAATTGCCCCATCAGAGAATAGCTGTTTTCTTTTGTCTTCAGAAACTGCTGGTTTCCATTATCAAACTTCCCTTGCTCGATGGCCTCGTTTGAAAAGGATTTTACAACTCTGATTCCTGAAAGGGTATCCTGCGTCTGAGCATTGACCAGAGCTATTTTTTTGCGGTTTTCAGCAAAAACAGCACGCATTTTTTTGTTGTAGAAAGCTGTAAAAACAATGATGACAATCATCAGCACCAGCAGGATCATGGTCAGCCGAACGTCCATCGTCATCATAATTGCTATCGCGCCGATAATTTTAACGATGGAAATAAACACATCTTCCGGGCCATGATGGGCAAGCTCTGAGATATCAAACAGGTCATTGGTAATGCGAGACATCAGCGTTCCGGTGTTTGCATTGTCATAATAGGAAAAAGATAATTTCTGCAGGTGGGTAAAAAGGTCTCTGCGCATGTCCGCTTCCATACGCGCACCCATAATATGCCCCTGGGCGGTGATATACTTCTGGCAGAAAAACCGTATCACATAAAGAATGAAAAGACCTGCGCCCGTAATGAGCACGATCTCGATGATGTTTGGCGGGCGTTTTTCATAGACTTCATCCATCAGATACTTCACCAGGGACGGGAACAACAGGTCAATCCCTGAAAGTACCAACGCACAGAACATATCCAGGAAAAACATGCCTTTGTAGGGACCATAATAGGCGATAAATTTCTTTAGTTTTGTCATCACTTCGGGTACCTCATGTCCATTAAAGCAAAGTGTGTTTATTCCTTAACCAGTATATCACACTGTAGTCTCAGGATAAAAGAAACTGTTCATGGTTCGGTGTGTACAAAATATTTATAACGAGGCCCGATGGGCCCCTGCCCCACCTCTTAACGTATTTTCAGCTAAGGGCTGAAAAACGTGTGGTGGCGGGTACCGATTACCTTAATCAGGCGGCGAGCATTGAATAACGGGTCGCTCTTATGGAGTGTTCCAGTGGGTACACTCCCGAAGTGCTGGATTTTGCTTGCAAAATCCTCTTCTCCCGCCTCGATATAACGAAGCTGAAGCTTCGTTGTTGCAGTGTGATGGTTTTGCTAAAGCAAA
>JAAYJG010000408.1 GCA_012523055.1 Ruminiclostridium sp.
ATTCATATAATTCAGATCTGGACTATACGAATACTAAGAGGGAAACGTCAGCTATAGTTAAAGTGTATCATCAAACTTTTTAGTTTTCCTATCGTTATATCTGGTATGAGTTGCCTTTTAATAGTATAATAGTTAACGTTAAGAACAAATGTTTTAAAGCCTATCAGCGAATAGGGTGGAAGCCACTCATAAAAGGAGTACGAGATTTTGCACAAGCGACAAAGGACATTGCAAAAGTGGAAGCCACACATTAAAGGAGTACGAACAATATGAGAATCTATCAAAAAGCACTCATTTCAATCATTGCAGCAGTTCTACTACTTTTCAGCGCAGGCTGTAAATCAAAAAAAACTGTCATCGACAGCCTGGATGTTCCCCAGCTTGAGCATACAACCATTACCCTATGCTTTCAGGGAAATGAGCCCGAAGGCATGGCGGAGGTACTTGCAGAGGCTGAAAAGCGTGCTGTCTCCGAGTTAAACGTCAGCTTTGGCTTTAAGTTCTTTTACGCGGCGACCGAGCAATACTTTGGCCAGGTGGCAAGCCTTATTTCGTCCGGGCAAGGCTGTGACGCTTTCATGGTGACCGACGATCAAAAATCCACACTCAAAGCTTTTGTTGAAAATGGTGTGGCGGCGGATATCACCGATCTGTTTGCAAAACATGCTCCGCAGATTTATTCGCAGCTGGATGACCGGGCTAAAAATTTCGCCAGAGTGGATGACCGCTTTTATGCCGTTCCAAGGCTGTTTCCCCTGCCCTCGCGCCTGGGGGTCACCATCCGCAGCGACCTGTTGAAAAAATATGACACCGCTTCCATCAGCAACTATGATGAATTGGAAACCTTTCTTGCGAAAATAAAACAAAACGAACCTGATTTGTATCCTTTGACCACATATAACACTTCCATTGGTGTTTTTGCCCAGGCCTATGGGTATGTGATACTCGATTATCAAGCAGGGCTGGTTTACAAGTGGGATGACAAGAATATGGTGCTGTCGGCATGGGAACAGACCCCTGAATATCTTGAAGCCGAAAGCCGGTATGCCTCATGGTATCGGAAGGGCTATATCCTGCCAGGTCACACTGTCCAGTCGGACGCGATCATGTACAAGACGGGGAAATGGGCGGCCATCCTTACCGATATGGGTGATTCGGTCTATTACAATATCCGAAACATGACGGATGAAGAAAGCACCAACTACACTTATACTGAGTTCCCGTTATTCCCTGAAACGAAAGCATCCAGAGTGTCTCCCCTGTACCTTTACTTTGTCATCGGCAGTCAGTCCGATAACAAGGAGCGGGTTCTGATGTTCTTGGACTGGGTTCAATCCAGTTCCCAGAATTACAGGCTGTTTCGGTATGGTTTGGAAGGAAGGGACTATATCGTTACGAATGACAGTATATCCTTCCCATCGACGACAAGGTCACTGGACGATCTGTTTGTAAACTGGTATGGTGGTTCTGCGATGATGAACATGAACCTGGAAGGCCCATACTGGATGGGAGATAGCTCCTTTAACTTTACAAATTATTGGAAGGAAACCTGTAAAAACACGGAATATGCACCTCACAGCGGTTTCCAGCCAGATTACAGTGCCGTATACAGCTGTTTCATCACCCGAAGGTCAACCTTCAATGAAACGGTGACGAAGATGTCCCTGGGCCAATACCAGTTAAAGAATTCAGAGGATCATATCGAAAAGATGAAAAATGCCGGAACCGACGAGCTGGTGAAAACTATACAAGAACAGCTTGATTCATGGAGGAATGCTAACATACAATAAGGGGTTTATACAGATTATTATCTGACTTTGAAACAAATTAGGAGGCAGAAATGAAGAAGACGCTCTTAGCAGTTATACTGGTCACTGCGATGTTGTTCACTTCCGGTTGCAACCAAAGAAAAGAGAAGCAGGAAACCCTGTCCTATGACAACCTGAAATCAGAAGCACTCGAACCTTTAGAGCTTGAATTTTACACCCAGGGAACTGCCCCCAGCTATGGTAAGGATGCCATTGAGGTCATGCTAAAGCAAATCGGCATTGAAACAGCGGAAACAATCAATGTTCTTCCTAAATTCAACTGGGTCCCCTATGAATCATACGATATAAAAATCCCATCGATCATTGCATCCGGAGAAAAAATTGATGCGTTTACCTGTTTTTCTCCCGAAGCATACGTCGAGCAGAACCTTTGCACAGACGTGACCGACTTGTTCAAACAGCATGCACCGTCTTATTATAACGAGCTGATGAACAATGAAGTTGGAAAGGACTACATGAAAAGAAACACCATTGATAAGAAATTGTATGCCGTCCCGTATAACGGTGTGTCCAGCCCCAGGATTGGTGTTGCTGTAAAAGCCGAACTGGCACAGAAATATGCCCCGGATGGCATGGAAACGCTGGAGGATTATGGTGAGTTTTTAAGAAAGGTAAAAGAAAACGAATCGGGTGTAACACCCGGGTTTGTGGATGCATTTAGTTTCTTTCAAGCTTATATGGAGGGCAATGGCTACTATGAAACCGCGGGCACGCTTATCTATTCCAAGTGGGCTCAGAACGGTGAAGGTATTTACCCGATAGAGCAGACCCCCGAATTCATCGACGCATTTGAACTTCTGTTGTCGTGGAAAAACAACGGGTACGTCTTAAAAAACAATGAACAACAAAGACAATATCCCATCAGCAGCAAGTTTCTTGGTTCCATGCTGCTGCCCATGGAATATATTAGCGACGAGTTTACATATGCCGAAAGTGCCGGTGATGTACAATTAAGGGTTATCCCGCTATATATGCAAAGCTTGCATCTGCTCAGCACCACCGCTCGGGGGTTGGCTATTTCAGAAAGCTGTCGCAATCCTGAACGCGTTATGATGTTTTTAGAATGGCTTCATGCCTCGCAAGAAAACTATGATCTGTTCATGTATGGACAAGAAGGCGTGAATTATACTTTGCAGAACGGAAACATGGTCTTTTCCCAGAGTGATGGTACACTGTATATGTGGAAGTATTATGGAGCTGGTTTTTTCAGGGATTATCGGTATGAGCGGATTATCACCAATTTGGATCCCGACTACCAGCAGATTTATCTGGACTCCAGCTTTATGAATGTTAAAACAAACCTGGAATTAAGAGAGAATCTAATAAGAAAAGAAAACTACGAAGAAAATGCCCAGAAACTGGCTGACGAATATCCGCAGATACTAAATAAGATGGATGTATATTATGCTAACTGGAAACGGTTTATCCAAACCATCGACAGCGGGGTCTTCAGAATTTCCGTGAACGAGCTGAAAGAAATGCAAAAAGAGACGGGGATTGACGACGTTTTGGAGCTATATTCGAAAGTATTGGGCTCTTAAGCATTGATTACATTGTGGGAACTCATTCCAATGAATAAAGGATTTTATTCTATAAAATCCAGCATCGAGCGACCCGTGAAATAAAGGGCTCTATTGTGCAAAATCACATATTTCATGCATATAATACGAAGATTTTCAAGTTCATGCAGTGAAATTAACATAAAATGGTAGTAAAAAGGTTGTTTCCAAAGTGAAAAAAGCTTATGATGAATTGTGAAGGATATATCAAATTCTGCAGCCCCCGCTTTAGTAAGCTGAGATGACTTGTTTTGCACCGGTGGGGTACAGTTTACCACTGAAGTTAATTACGAGTTTTCCCGTATAAAACGCTTGATGTTCAGCTCAGCTAAATGAGTTCACCCGAACCCGACAAACATATTTAATTGGAGGTCATCTTATGCGCTCATCAATTCAAAAAATCATCCCGCTGCTTATCCTGACATGTTTTTTTCTTGCACTCACCGGATGCGGCTTGTTCCCTACCGAGGAGGAAACGCTGGCCCCTCCGCTGCTCGAGCCTGAAGAGGTTACATATAGAACCACCGAGGCAACCATCGGCTATATCGAGGATAGTATAAAAAAGAGTGCCTATTTTGTTCCTGTTGTAGATAAGGATCATTTCTTTACCACCAGGGCAGGCAGGCTTAAAACCATTCATGTCAAGGTCGGCGACAGGGTGAATGAAGGGGATGTCATTGCAGAGTTTTTAACCGATGGCATTGAAAGAGAGCTGGAGTACCAAAAACTAACGGTTGACTCGCAAATCAAGAGCCTGAGCTATACAGAGCAAAAGACTGAAATTGAGATCAGAGCTTTTAAAGCCAACCTGGCCAATCTGGAAGAAAAATACTCCGAAATGAACCTCAACGCCAGTGTTTACACTGCCAAAGACATCGACAGTGTTAAAAAGGAACTGGAAAACCAGCAGATCACCCTGGAGAAAATGCTGCTGGATACCTCCAACTCCATCGAAATGAAGAAAAACGAGCTGATTTTGGCCGAAATGAAGCTTGCACAGCTTCAGGAGGATCTTGATGAATGCAAGCTGAAAGCGGAGGTCAGCGGAATTGTCACCTACCTTCTCGATGTGAATGAAGGGGATATGGTGGACATGTATAAAAACATCGTAACCATTTCCGATCCCCATGCGCTTCATTTGGAGTATAAGGGTTCAAATGCCAGCGATTTTACCCTGGGTCAGGAGGTTAGCGTACAGGTGGAAGAGGAAACCTACACGGGTAAAGTTGTGTTAACACCGTCAAGCGTCCCCTATAAGGAACTGGAAAGGTACAGGGATACGGTTCAGATCAAGCTGGATAAGCTTCCGAAGGGGGTTGAGTTGGGTGACAGGGCAGAGATCAAGCTGGTGAAGGATTTTGCGGAAAACGCTGTGATCATTCCCAAACGGGCTCTGAAAACCTTTCTCGGCAAGGATGCCGTTTATGTTCTCGATGAGGGCATCCGTCTGGAGCGTTATGTCGAAAAGGGCGTTCAGACCATTAGCGAGGTTGAAATTACACAAGGGCTGGAAGCCGGGGAGATCATCATCATAGAATAGGGGGAAGCATATGCTTGAATTCTTGTTTCGCAAAATCATCAACAACAAATGGCTTTTCCTGTGTCTTTTAATCGGTGCTTTGGCCGCCTGCGGTATCTTCTCCACCATTCCTCTGTATACCAACGCGATTTTACAAAAGGTGCTCACAAAAGACCTCGAAAACGATCATCTGAAAAGCGGAAAATCACCCGGTGCTTACTCGGTTCAACTGACAGGCAGCGGGCAATACGGCAAACCGATTGCCGATCAGGTGAAGGATATCGCCGAAAGGCAGCTGTCGGAAAGCTTCAGTCTCCCAGCTGTCGATCAGTTGTACAGTGTTAGGCTTAATACCTTAAAGCTTCGAAGGGAAGGCGATGATTTTTTTAATGAACAGGATATCAACACTTATCCCTTGTCCATCTCCAACTATGAGAAAAACATCAAGCTGATCCGCGGCAAAATCCCAGCCCGGGAACCCGTCGACGGTGTTTATGAGGTAGCTGTTTCCATTCAGGCTATGGGCCAGTTGCAGGTTTTACAAGATCAGGAATACTCCCTGGAATGGATCGATTTCTTCACCCAGGAAAGAACGCTGATTACCAAAATTAAAGTTGTGGGCATCTTTTCGGTGGAGGATCTGAATTCTCTTTACTGGTCTGACGGCAGATACGCTTCACTGGGGGAGGCGATCCTCTTTTACGAGGATCAGATCGATGCATTGATTGCGAAGGATGAAAGGGTTACCATTCGCAATACTGAATATACGAAATTCTTAGATTATCGTGCTGTGAAAATTGAAGCTGTCGATACTATTCTTTCGGTCATGGAAGAGCAGAGTGACTGGAATAATAACAATGGAAACCTGGTCAAGCTTATACTCCCGATGACGAAGGTCCTTGAAAACTATCAGCAAAGAAAGGTTCAGCTGCGCATCACGCTGTGGATTCTCACGATTCCGATGATGCTGATCATCTGTTTTTATACCATGATGATCTCGGGCCTTATCATTCGCAACAGCAGGAATGAAATATCCGTGATCAAAAGCAGGGGGGCGGGAAGGCTT
This sequence comes from Ruminiclostridium sp., assembly GCA_012523055.1. GTDB lineage: Bacteria > Bacillota > Clostridia > DSM-8532 > DSM-8532 > JAAYJG01. Next base: position 5,974 of record JAAYJG010000408.1, read on the forward strand.
CAGGTGTTCATGCTGTTTATGGCTGAAAGCCTGGTGCTTGCCATTTTGTCCTTCTTTGCAGGCCCTCGTATAGGGAACCTTTTGTGTCAGTTCCTTGGATCGTCCAATGGCTTTCTGGAATTTATCAACCGCAAGGCGCTGATTCCGGATGTAAACACCGAAACCTATCTTTATTCAGCCCTTGCGGCGGTTATTTTCATGCTGTTCATGATGACCCCCGTTTTGAAAGCCAGCACCACGGGTATTGTGGAATACAAGAGAAGCCTGACCACCAAAATGAGCAAACCCTTCTGGCAGAAGTTCTATCTGGATGTTCTGGTGCTGGCCGCCTGCGGCTATGGGTATTACAATTTCAATAACCGTCAGGACATCCTGGGGCAGACAGGGCTATCAGGAACTGACCTGACCATCGATCCTATGCTGTTTTTCATCTCGACTTTTTTCATTCTGGGTATCAGCCTGCTTTTCCTCAGATTGTACCCGCTGATCATACGTCTTATTTTCAAGCTGGGCAGCCGCTTTTGGAGCCCGGTCACCTATTTCTCCCTGGTGAACATATCCAAAGCCGATCGCAATCAGCAATCCATCATGCTGTTCATCATTCTGGCGCTGTCCTTTGGTATCATGAACGCCAACCAGGCCAGAACTATCAACAGCAACACCACCGACAAGGTTCTGTATCAGCATGGGGCGGATGTCGTGATAGAACCCTATAACAACCTGAAGCATGTTTCAACCATGACATTGCCGGGTGGTGGGGAAGTAAGCACCGGTTCATCAGATAAGCAGTACGTGGAACCGCCTTATGACCAGTATAAGAAATTAGAGAGAATTGAGGCGATGACCCGGGTAGTGGTAGATGATCATTCAAAGGTTTATTTATCCAGGGATGCCGTATCGGATGTCAGGCTGTTGGGAATCACACCCCATGAATTTGGTGCAACCGTCTGGTTCAGGAATGATCTGCTGCCGCATCATATCAACGAATATCTGAACCTCTTAACGAAGGCTCCGACGGCATGCTTTCTGTCAAACTACTTTGCGGAAGAGATGAACGTCCGGGAAGGCGATACGGTGAATATACGGCTTGAAGACGGGGAAACCCTGCCTTTTACGGTATATGGTTTTCTTGACTATTTTCCAACTTGCAACCCCTATGCGGAGACCTTAACCGAAACCGAAAAAATACAGGTGAAAAAGGCTCCCTTTGTGGTGGTCAGTCGCAGCTATCTTGCCAGAAAGCTGCCGCCGATGCCTTACGAAATATGGATTAAAAAACAGCCAGGGGTTTCAGATACCTTTATCCATGATCAATTGGACACCTTGATGCTGAAGGTGGAAAGGGTAGATTACACCACCCAGAGCATGATTGAAAAGAAAAATGACCCCATGCTGCTGGGTACCAATGGTGTTTTAACCATGTGCTTCATCGTGACGATGCTGATTGCCGCCATTGGCTTTCTGCTGTTCTGGATCCTATCCATTCGTGAGAAGTCGCTGAAGTTCGGGATCTTCCGTGCCATGGGCATGCCCATGGGAAGCGTTACGATGATCATGCTTCTCGAGCAGTTTCTTGTTTCGGTGATCGCTATCATTTTTGGAGTGTTTTTGGGCACTATCGCCAGCATCATCTTTATTCCGATGCTTGAAATGGTTTATTCCGCGTATCAGCAGGTACCGCCGTTTAAAATTGTGGCGGAGATCGGAGATTATGTAAAGGTTTTGGGTATCGCGGGTATCATGCTGTTTTCCGGCCTTGTTATCCTTTACGGGCTGGTCAGAAGCATTAACGTCCATCAAGTGCTGAAGATGGGAGAGGATTCATAATGAACATTTTGCGTACAGAGCAGTTGAACCGTTCCTTCAGGGTTGGTCTTACCACGGTGGACGTGCTGAAAGGGATTAATCTGGAGATTGAGCGTGGCACCTTCAACATCCTCATGGGGCCTTCGGGTTCGGGAAAAACCACACTGCTGAACATCCTTGGCGCTTTGGACAAGCCAAACGCCGGCAAGGTCTATATTGATGGTGAAGAAATAACCGGCATGTCTGAAAGAAAAAGGGACAGCCTGCGACGAGGCAAGCTGGGCTTCATTTTTCAATCGGTAGCCCTTGTGTCCAACATGTCGGCCTCTGAAAACGTCGACTTTGCCCTTCGCATTTCGAAATACAGCGGCAAGGAAAGAAAAAAGAGGGTGGAGGAATGCATGGATTTTGTGGGCCTGAAGAAAAGAATGAAGCATTACCCCGGGGAAATGTCGGGCGGGGAACAGCAGCGTGTGGCCATCGCAAGGGCCATTGCCCACAGGCCCATGCTGCTTCTGGCCGATGAGCCCACCGCCGAGCTGGATACAAACACCGGGCTTCGCGTGGTAAAGCTTTTTAAGGAACTGGTCACCCGGGAGAATATAACCGTAGTGATGTGCACCCATGATACGAGCATGATGGGGGTGGCCGACAGAATTTTTACACTTGAAGATGGGGTGATAATCGATGTCGCATGAAGAAACACCCATGATTGCCTGTGATAATCTGGTGAAAATCTATAAAACGAAAGAAATTGAAGTGGTTGCGCTGCAAGGCTTGGATCTGTCCATAAAGAAGGGTGAGCTGACCGCGATCATCGGAAAAAGCGGCAGCGGAAAGTCCACGCTGTTGAACGTCATTGCCGGGCTGGACAGGCCCTCCGCCGGCTCTATTCATGTGGACGGGAAAAATCTTCTGAAGTTCAACGACAAACAGCTGATGCATTACAACCGGGAAACCATCGGTTTTGTCTGGCAAAACAAAGCCAGAAACCTGTTGCCCTATTTATCCGCCGAGATGAACGTGCAGCTTCCCATGATGATAACCGGCCTGAAAGGCCGCAGGGACAGGGCGAGGGAGCTGCTAGACATGGTCGGGCTGAAAAACCGATATAAAAGCAGGCTCAAGCAGCTTTCGGGCGGCGAGCAGCAGCGTGTGGCCATTGCTATCGCCCTGGCGAATAACCCGAAGCTGATCCTGGCCGACGAACCCACCGGTGCGGTGGACAGCAAAACCACCATCAAGATCATGGAATTACTGCAAAAGCTGAACGAGGATCTGGGTGTGACCATTGTCATCGTTACCCATGACCTGAAGCTTTCTTCCGCAGTAAACCGGGTGATCTCCATCAGCGACGGGATGATCGGCAGTGAGATGGTAAAGAAGGAAGATTACCAAAGGAAGCTTTCCGAACTGGGCGACATGGCCAACCCTTCCGAATCTCATGATGAGTTCGCGGTAGTGGATAACAAGGGAAGAATTAAGATACCCGAGGAATATATCGCCCAATTGAAGCTGAGCGGCGGAGAACGTCTTAAAATCCGCAAGAGCGCCGGTGGCATTGAGGTGTACAAGTCTTGAATTAACCGCGGAGCACAGGGTATTGTTTCATTCAAAGGTTGAATAGAGCCAGTATTTGGCAGTACCCGAAAAGGTAGTTTAACCTGAGGACTTACGAAACCAGGTTCATTTTTGGCCGATTCTCCAGGCGCAAGCTTAAAGCAAAGACCACACCGAAGGATAAAAACCTTTGATGTGGTCTTATCATATACAGATTACTTAAACACCGAACCATCCGTTATGCCAGACATCCACACCTGTACTGAGGAAGCATCGGCATCGAAAACTAGCGTATCATCTACCATGTCAAATACGTAGGTATAATATCCATCATCTGTATTCAAAGTCAGTCTGTTGTTATAGAACCTATAAGTGCCATGTCCGAGATAACTGCTCAGAGGTGAAAAGTGAAAGGTAAAAGTTCCATCTTCATTAAGGATTACCCCAGCGGTTTTCATAATATCCTCCGAATCGTCGAATCTGTATTCACGGAAGATGGATGATTCGGATAAATCATCTTTGTGCTTGCTGATGAAGGACGTTACATCCTCTGTTCGTATGTCTATGGCATCCTCTGGTTCTATATTGGTGCGGAGGCTGATATACATTGGCTCTTTGTCTGGAATGCCGCCTATCCAAAGTGAGAACAAAAGATTGATTTCATAAACACGGATATAGAGGCCAGAGCCGGTTTCCACATAAGTAAACTGATCAAAATCTTCCCACGAGAGATCTTCGCCTTTTTGAGAAAGTATAATTACATCATTGAGAGATAGCCTGCCTTCATTAACGGATGCTTCAGATCTGTTGCTCCCGGCACAGATGCTGATGAGGTATTTTGAAAAATCTTCATTCTCGATGCGGTAATATTCCCCCTGAAACATCAAACCTACATGAGTGCCGTCGCTGTTGTAGCTTGCAATCATGAATTGCTCCACGCCCTGCGCTTTTATTGTTAGCGAATACATAGGCGTAAAGCCGCCATAATCATTATTTTTTCTGCCAATTTTCAATTCCCGCAAACGGCTCTTTAGCTCATCAAGCTCTGCGTCATTCAAATTGTATGGTTTTGGCAAGTCACGTCTCATATCCATTGTATGTGCCCAGGTTATCTGAATATCGCCGAAAGTGATTGGAGCCTTCTTCGGATTTGTCAGAAAGCATACAGCTACGACGATACAGACGATCACAGCAACGGCGATAAGCCAGAACGCGGGTTTTTTATAATTCAGCACGTTCTTTACTCTCTCTTTCACACTAACTTCTCCGAAAGCAAGCGGACAGGCAGCAATCATCCGTCGTGACACACTGCATGAAAGCAGTACATCCGAATAATCCGCACGCTCATCCGCGCACAATTCTTTGATGACCCCCTCATCACAGGCGAGCTCAATATCCCGGCAGAGAAGAATGTACGCCACCCACAACACAGGGTTGAACCAGTGCAAAGCAAGCAGTAAAAAACCAAATGGCTTGATCCAGTGATCACGGCGCTTGATGTGCGTTTGCTCATGGGCGATCACATGATCTATATCTTTTTCGTTCATACTAAATGGTAGATATATACGGGCACGCAGTATGCCGAGCAAAAAGGGCGATGCGACATCTTCGCTCTGATAGATGTTATCTCGAAGCAACACGGCAGTCTTTACCCGCTTGTTTAGATGTAGATAACTGATAACCGTGTAGATAAGCATGGCGGCGGTACCAACAATCCAAACGATAGCAGCTATTGGAATCCATATTTGTAGTGGACTTGCACTAGCCATAGGATTAGTGGCAAAAGATTCCGTACTGATGGGGTTGCCCACGCTGTTTAATGCCGGAATACCGCTATGGATTGCTGGCTCCTGAGAGTAAATAACATCCGGGCTGATTGTCTCCGCACTGGGGATCAGGCTCAGGAAGCTTTCGATGGAAAAAGGCAAAATGAGCCGCAGGCCGACGATTCCCCATAACACAGGATTCAGCCATTTTGGTGTCTTTTTTAGTAATAATCTTAGAATGACCACAACAAGCACAAGCCAGCTTGCGGAGATGCTCATGTTGATAAATTTCAAGAATACATCAGTCATTGCGATCCCTCTTCCTGTATTGGTCAATCATTTTCTGTACTTCATCGATCTCTCTGTCTGAAATCTGCTGGTGTTTCGTAAATGCATTAATAAAAGCCGGCAGCGAACCCTCAAATTTTTTTTCTACAAGCTCATCGATCTCGGCCGCCTGTATTTCATCCTTTGATATTAACGAAGATACGATTGAGTTTTCGTTTTTTAGAATACCGCGTTCGGAGAGGCGTTTAATGACTGTATATGTAGTGGTGGGTTTCCAGTCAAGCTTCTTTTTACACAGTTTTACAAGCTCACCGCTTCCGATAGGCTCATGTTCCCACAAAATAAGACAAAAGCGATATTCGCTCTCGAATACTTTCGGTGTTTCCATATTAGTCGCCCCTTTCTCTAATGCAGTAGAGTCCATATTGAGTCTAACTCGTTAGAGTCAATATGTCAATAGAGTTTATGTAAAATTGCAGATTAAATTTACGAAAGGAAAAATCGGCATAGCCGGTAACACTACCAAACGATGCCGATATTTTTCCGAGATTCAAAATCCCCAAAACGCACCCTC
>JAAYJG010000409.1 GCA_012523055.1 Ruminiclostridium sp.
ACATAACGGGGCGTAATGTCCAGCTTGTTTTCCTCCCCCTCGAGCCAGGATTCAAGCAGATAACCCTCTACAAAAACACCGCTTTCATGCTCTGCCCGCTCCATTATGATCCCGCCGTATTTCTTCAAATCGGTTTCGGCAATGACCTTATTCTGCAGCAGTTCTATCTTTTCATCCTGATTTCTCAAACCATCAACCAGTTGCGGGAGATAAACAAACCATTGATCCAGCGCAGGAGGATTGTCGGCTTCCAGTAATACCTCAAGGCTCTCATCGGTAATCATATTCTGATCATTTAAGTATTCAAGCAGTATTTTTTCTCTGGTTTTATGGTTCAGGAACATTGCCCTCCAGGATAGTACTGCCAAACGTTCCCGTTCGAACGGAGCATCTTCTTTCAAGCTTTCAGCAGAATACAGAAGACCTTTTTCATGGGATGCCTGTTCCACCGTATTCCAGTTAAAATCCAACCCGTCGCGATCGCTATACCCCAAAGCCCGCAGCAAAAATGTCAGATATGCCTTTTCATTCATCGGCAGACTGGACCCGTAAAGGTTGTTTCCGATCCCGTTTGTCAGGCTTTTCTCATATAAATAGCCGATATAGGGGCTTGCCCACGGATCCACGTCGGTAAAGGGGTGGCTGTAATTTGCGGCCAGTGCGTCCTTCTCAGCTCCCAGCAGGCGCACAAGCATTGCAGCTCCTTCCATCCGGTTTGCGGTCCGCTCCAACATCAGATCTCCTCCGCTTCCGCGCAGAACATTCAGGATTTGAAGTGCCTGTGCAGCCGGCAGCCTTTGAAGAGCGTTCACCACTTTACCGGTGAACTCACCCTTAAAAGAATTTGTGGGAAGCAAATGCGCCGGATAAAGGGCATCCAGTGGCCTCTGCTCTGTTGCGAGGGCCATCGGTACGAATTGCAAAAGCAATATGAATGTAAGAAGCCCTGAGATCCTCGCTTTATAATCTCTTTTTTTCAATGAACACACCCCTTACTCAGCCTGTAAATGGACTGCTGTCCGTAAAACCCGGCTTGAGCCTGAAAGCCCGGGCTTTGTTAAAAGACTTACCACAATCATAACACACCCTGAAAAATACCGTCAACGAGGGTGTTTTTCTGCATTATTTCCCCGGTCTTTTCCTGGGGGAGCACATTTGTTCAGTAGATATGGAAAACCCATCCTGCGCAGCAGGATTCCGCTGTCGGGATGGGCTGGAAATTCAATTATAGAACTTGACACAAAGGCTATCCTTTTTTATCTTGCCCAGGATCGATGACATATGTTTTATCCATGTTGAGGCTGAGCTGCCGGTATAACACTTCCGATATTCCGATACCCCGCTGTGTGGCGCTGTCGATCAGTTCATCGTCCAGCATATCCTGAAAGATTTCCCTGCCGCTGCTCGCGGGCAGAAGTTCGCTTTCGGGAATGGTCCTTTTCATTTGCTTGTACATCATTTGCAGTAAAAGTCCTTCATACTCCTTACAGACCCCTTTCAGCTTTTCCTTGTCTCCATCGGAGTACGCCTTTTTCAGGGTATCCTCAAAAGTTTTATCTTCCTGGATCTGCAAGCGATTGACGCTATTGGTGATGTCTGTCAAACCGATTCCTTCAATTTTCATTCAAACCTCATCCTCTTTGGTCGCATCCGCGGCAGTGGCTATTGCCTGCGTGCGTTTTTAAGCTTATGGCTTAAAATATGTTCATCACGATTTAAGCCTATGGCTTAAAAACTTGATGTTATCGTTTCAGGTTGTTCGCAATTCCCAGCATCTCGTCTGTTGTGGTAATCGCCTTTGAATTCAGCTCGTATGCCCGCTGTGCGGTGATCAGCTTCACCATTTCCTCTACCACCTGAACATTGGATGACTCCAGGTAACTTTGGCGCAGGATACTGGGTTCTCCCATCTCATTGTCAAATGTAGCAAACCCTGACGCGGAGTTCTCGGAATACATGTTCCCGCCGATGGACTCAAGCCCCTCGGGGTTGTTAAACTTGAAAAGCCCGATTCTTTGCCCGGTGGGGATCACAAAGCCGTCTTCATCCTTGTAGCTGATATCGCCCTGCTCTGAAACCACCATTTGTTCGAGAGGATAATTAAAATATACGGGCTCGCCGTTTTCATCGAGAACCGGGTACCCTCTGGAGGTGGTCAGCATATTCCCGTCTTCCATGACCGAAAGCTTAAAGCTGCCGTCCCGGGTATAATAAATATTTTGATCCGCATACCGGATGCTGAAAAAGGCCTTTCCAAGAATAGCGAAATCCAGCATGTTCTCAGTGTGCTGCAGGCTTCCCCCAGAAAAATCCCGGCTTACCGCACGCGCGACAACGCCATGACCTACCTGCAGGTTCACCGGCTTGCCCTGGTCTTCCATCATATACGCCCGTTCCATGGTCACATAGAGAAGATCCTCAAATTCGGCTCTTTCCTTCTTATAAGCATTTGTATTCACATTCGCCAAATTGTTGGATATGGTGTCCACATTGAACTGCATGGCCTTCATTCCGGAACTTGCCGTCCACAATGATCTCATCATGATTGAATCATCCTTTCATTCTCTGACCGGTATGCCTGATACTGTGTGGAACCTGGGCCCCGCCCACTGTCCCACACACGGACTAAAAGCTGACGCTATACCCTGCCAACTTCGTTGACAGCCTTCTCGAGGGTACCATCCATGGCGGTAATAATACGTTGGTTTGCTTCGTAGCTTCGCATCAGCGAAATCATATCTACCATTTCCCGAACGACTTCTACATTCGATTGCTCCAGATAGCTTTGGATAACCTGACCCGAAAAATCTTCCTCCACCGTTTCATTTGTAGGGCTGAGAAGGTTTTGGCCATTTTTTCGCAGGGTTGTTGGGTCTTCAAATTGTTTGATCAACAGTCTGTCCACTGTCACACCATCTTGAACAATAGTTCCGTCCTTTTGCAGGGTGAATTGATCGCCGCTCAGTTGAATAACTCCCTTTTGCCCCAGAACGAAGTGGCCCTGTCGGGTGATCAGCTGCCCGGCGGCATTCAGCTCAAAGCCGCCGTCCCGGGTATAGAATTCTGTAAACTCATTATCGGAGGGAACCGCAATGGAAAAAAAGGCTTTTCCTTCATCCTTGATGCTGAAGTCCAGATTTTGATCGGTTTGAAGCAGGTTTCCCGGTCTAAACCAGGTATACACATCGCCCACATCATCACTGAAGGACAGATCTCCTACCGGAACACCACCGACGGCATTATCGGTGTTGTCATAAAGCCGTTTGGCCAAAAGTTCCGGAAAGCCTTCCAGGGCAACCGTATCTCTTTTATAACCGTTGGTGGAAACATTGGCCAGATTGTTGGTCAGCACATCCATTTTCTTATTCAGTGCCAGCATGCTCCAGCCGGAAGTGTATAATCCGCGAATCATAATCCTGCTTCCTTTACCTAAAAAAATCGGAAAATGAGCGTGAAATGGTTTTCACATAAATAGATATCGGTTAAGTGACTGAAAAAAATAACCTATTCTCATTGTGAAATAAAGATTTCGTTTCAGGGGAAAGGGACAGAGGGCGAGGCGCAAAGAATCCGTTGGATCAAAAAAGCCGCAAACCTTTGCTTGCAGCTTTATGGCTGGACATGGGATAAAAAACAAGGAACCTGGGCTCCGTACGCTATCCCACGCGCTCTGTTATTGTGTTTAAACTATCTGCGGTATTCTGATCTTTCCATATTGGAATTATGGATGATCTCAATATTGTCTAAAACCTTGCCGGTTCCCAGCGCGACGCAGGAAACCGCATCTTCGGCGATGATCACGTTGATGCCCGTTTTTTGCTGCAGCAACTTATCCAGGCCCCAAACCAGGCTTCCGCCACCGGTCATGACTATGCCGCGATCGCTGATATCTGCGGCAAGCTCGGGGGGTGTTCTTTCAAGCACCGAATGAACTGACTCTATAATGCTGGAAACCGGTTCTTCCAAAGCGTCCATGATTTCAGTAGAGGTGATGCGAATGGTTTTTGGAAGCCCCGAAACAAGGTTTCTGCCCCGGACATCCATGGAAACCTCTTTCGGCCTTGGGAAAACGGTTCCTATCTGAATTTTCATTTCTTCAGCCGTGCGTTCACCAATCATAATGTTATGCTTTTTACGCATATAACGCACAATCGCTTCGTCAAATTTATCGCCTGCAAGCTTTGTGGAAGTGCTGACAACCGTACCGCCCAGAGAAATAACTGCTATGTCGGTGGTGCCGCCGCCGATGTCAACAAGCATACTGCCACAAGCCTTTGTAATATCGATACCCGCGCCGATGGCTGCTGCAATGGGCGCTTCAATCAGATAGGTTTTACGGGCACCAGCCTGAACGGCAGCATCTTCCACCGCGCGCTTTTCAACCTCTGTAACACCGCTGGGTACGCAGATCATCACCCGGGGCTTGAACAGCTTGAACAGGCTGTTGCTGCACACCTTGTTCAGGAAATATTTCAACATTCTTTCGGTAACTTGATAGTCGGAGATAACGCCTTCCCGTAAAGGCCTTATGGCAACAATGTTTCCAGGGGTTCTGCCAAGCATCTTTCTGGCTTCTTCCCCAACTGCCAGCATCCGGTTGGTGTTTTTGTCGATGGCAACGACTGAGGGCTCTCTTAAAACAATTCCCTTTCCCTTTATATACACCAGTATGCTGGCGGTACCCAAATCAATTCCAATATCCATTCCAAGACCCAATCGAGACAACCCCTTCTCTATAGTATAACGCTTCCATTATTCATATTATGCCCGCGAAAACAAATGTACAGACAGTATTCCCCATGACGGAAGACAATTTACGGCTTTCTGCCGCACCACGGGGGGAGAGCCTATATTCCAAAAAAATGATATAAAAAAAGGTAACCAATCTGCCTAAGCCTTAAACCAGCTGAAAACCCTGATGTAGAATTACCCGCCCCTGTGTCACTTTTTGTCTATTTTAATATTAACACATTTTAATTGGAATGCAAGGGATTTTTCCTTATGTCACAGCTGAAGCATGAAAAAATAAATTAGAGCAAATCTGACGTTACTTGTTTATCAGCGAACACTTTCCCACTCAATAAAGGTCTACCAACATCAGATGCCCTTATCCAGTAGAGCCTTAATACTAC
>JAAYJG010000052.1 GCA_012523055.1 Ruminiclostridium sp.
GCCGTAAGTTCCGGTGTAAAAGATGTACGCGAGGTTATAGAGCGTTCCCGCTCGGGCAGCATGTTTCAGAAAAACAGGCCTATTCTCTTTATTGATGAAATCCATCGCTTCAGCAAATCGCAACAAGATGCCTTATTGGGGGCTGTAGAAGACGGCACCATTGTACTGATTGGAGCTACTACGGAAAATCCTTCTTTTGAAGTCATCGCTCCCCTGCTTTCACGCTGCCAGGTATATGTGCTTAATTCCCTGTCTGTTAAAGATTTAGAGAGATTACTTAAACGAGCCATAGAAGAGGATTCTTACCTTAAAACCTTGACATTCAACATAGAAGAAACAGAGGCTTTGTTTCATTTTTCGGGAGGAGATGCACGCAAATTGTTGAATATCATAGAAATAGTAGTATCTACCTACGATCCCGGAGAAACCATTCTTATAAACAACGAGCAGGTGCAGGAACGCCTTCAAAAGAACATCGTGCTGTACGATAAAGACGGAGAGATGCACTACGATATCATCTCGGCGTTTATCAAAAGCATCCGCGGTGGCGACCCCAACGCTGCCTTGTACTGGATGGCCCGTATGATTACGGCGGGTGAAGACCCCCTGTTCATAGCCCGTCGTCTGGTGGTGCTTGCCTCGGAAGACATAGGCCTGGCCAATCCCAATGCCTTTTTAATGGCCAACGCCTGTTTTGACACCGTACACCGCATAGGTATGCCCGAAGGCCGCATCCCCTTGGCACAGACGGTCATTTACCTGGCTACAAGTGCCAAAAGCAACTCGGCTTATGTGGCTATTGAAAATGCGCTGGAAGCCGTTCGTAAGACAGGCAACCTGCCCGTTCCGTTGCACCTGCGCAATGCACCTACCGACCTGATGAAAGAATTGGGGTATGCCAAAGGCTACAAATACGCTCACGATTTTGAAGGGCATTTTGTAGAGCAGGAGTTTATGCCCAAAGAATTGTCTAACAGCTGCTTCTACTCCCCTTCCGACAATCCCAGAGAAAAGGAAATTGCCCGGTTTCTTGAACAATGGGGAAGCAAATATTCCAACGGACAAAAAAAGATGTAACTTAGCGCAATTATGAATCTCCGGGACTTTTTTTTGATTGCGGGACCTTGTGTTGTCGAGTCCGAAAAAATCTGCATGAACATTGCTGAAACGCTGTGCAGGCTTACAGCTGAATACAATATGCAGTATATCTTCAAAGCCTCTTACCGCAAAGAAAATCGCACGCGTTACAATTCCTTTACCGGTATTGGAGACAGAAACGGTCTGGAAGTATTGCAGTCCGTGAAAAAGCATTTTTACACCCTTGTTACTACAGATATTCATACGCCCGACGAAGCACAGATGGCTTCTGATTACGGCATTGATATCCTACAGATTCCGGCATTTCTCTGCCGTCAGACTTCCCTGCTGAAAGCAGCTGCACAGACGGGTCGTGCTGTTAACGTTAAAAAAGGTCAGTTTCTGGCACCGGAACAAATGGGATTTGTGGTAGAGAAGTTGTTGGAATTCGGAGCAGCCAAAGAAAAAATTATGCTGAGGGAAAGAGGAACACAATTTGGCTATAAAGATTTGATATTTGATGTCCGGGGCATTCCCACCATGAAATAGCTGAATGTGCCTGTAGTAATGGTCGTTACCCACTCTGTACAAGTTCCCAACCAGGAACAAGGGATTGCCGGCGGCCGTCCGGACATGATATTTACCCTGGCAACAGCAGCCGTGGCTGTAGGAGTAGACGGTCTGTTTGTGGAAACCCATCCCAACCCGGCAGAGGCTGTATCGGACGGCAGTAACATGCTTCCGCTCGACCGCATGGAGTCGCTGTTGCGGCATATACTGGCTTTCCACAGCACCTACCTGGATTTGAATAAAGAGAAAAATAATACTTAAAGTAAAACATTAAATAACCGTAGCGGAATGATACAAGATAACAATTTTAACAAAAGACACGAGAAACTTCCTGTCTTTATTTATGACGACCAACATCAAGCCTCAATCAACCTGGTGAACACCATTCTGGCCACCCTCACCCAAAAGGAAA
>JAAYJG010000053.1 GCA_012523055.1 Ruminiclostridium sp.
GATGAATAGACAAGAAATTATGAAATTCCTGCCCCACAGAGAGCCTATGCTCCTTGTGGACCGGATGGAAGTTGATGAAAATCAGGTAGCTCACGGAAGCTACACCGTCCAAGGTACCGAGTACTTTCTTCAGGGACATTTCCCGGCCTACCCGGTGGTACCCGGGGTTATCCTGTGTGAAATCATGGGGCAATGCTGTAGCCTGCTGGTAAAAGAGCAGTTAGCAGGGAAAACGCCTTTCTTTACCGGATTGGACAAGGTCAGGTTCAAACGGCAGGTACGTCCCGGTGACACCATTGAGGTCAGCGGCTACATTACAAAGCAAAAGGCCATGATCTTTTTTGTCAAGGCAGAAGCCTGTGTTAACGGAGAGCTTTGTGCACAAGGACTGTTATCCTTCGCTTTGACATAAAGTAGCAAATTTTCCATAACTTTGTCCGTACATTGAATTGTTCTCTTTAGATGGTATGGATTAAATTAGGCATCCTGATTATAGGATTCATTTATGCAGGTTTGATTCCTTTAACTCTCAGGAGGGTTATACGGAAAATCAGTTTTAACTTACGGGAAGAAACATTAAGTTTTTTAAGCAACAAAGCCCTTTACGATAAAAGACTGGTAAAGGGTTATACCCGGTTGTTGTTTATTACAGCATTGCTTCATTATGCCTTTTTCTGGTTGTTGTCCCATTATTACGACCTGGGACAAAACGAAGTGTATATGCAGTATATGTTATACAGCTTTATACTGCTTACCTTGCTGGCTTTTGTTCCGCACAACATGAAGCCTTACAGCTTCAAAAACCTGAGTTCCAGTATGCAACGCCTGCTGCATAACTTGCTGGCTGTTGTTGTATTTTTAACGCTACCCCTACTTATAGTAATATTTCTAACCGCCATTGTCAATTCCCTTCCCTTTTTGGGCATTACGGGATTTGTCATCATTGGCTGCACTGCATTTTTTACTTTGTTTTCCCTTATCCGGCATGGACTTACCGGAGTTTGCGAAATGATTTTTATAACGGGAGTCAGCTTGTGGACAATCTTTGTGACTATATTCACGGTACTTCACACAGGATAACCGAAACAGTTTTGATTTAATGGTGGTGGTCGTGTTCGGCCTCCATAGCTTCTTCGTACGTGTTGTGGATGGTCCCAAAAGGATGCTCAGCCGGAGCGTAAATGGAGTAAAGTTTTAGCGGTTCATCTCCCGTATTGATTACGTTGTGCCATTTTCCGGCCGGAATGAAAGCTGCAAAATCATCTTCCAATGCTTCCTGAAAGTCAAGATTATCTTCGCTGTCTCCCATAAGAATTAGGCCCTTCCCGGCTTCCACCCTTATGAACTGGTCAATGTCATCGTGTCTTTCCAGCCCAATCTCTCCTCCGGGCTCAATGCTCATCAGTGTCATCTGCATATACGTTCCCGTCCAGAGCGCCTGCCTGAACAGACCGTTTTCTAAGGTATATGCCTCTATATCAAAAACAAAAGGCTGCGGCCCGTAATCTGCAAAGGCTACTGCAATTTCTGTTTCCGGAGCAGAAACAGCCTTTTTACCAACAGGACAATTACATGAAACCAGCGCCATTACAAGAACAAGAACAAAAAGAGAAATAGAATTTTTCATAATACAGAATTGTTTAGATTAGTTTTCTATCATTTAAAGATACGATTCTTTTTTTTAACTTTGGGCATGGACAAGAAGCAAATCTTTACCCTGCCCAACGTATTAAGTTTCTACAGGGTTCTGATTTTTCCCGTCATTTTTTGGGTTATTTTGGCGGGTAAAGAATCGTTATTTGCCATTTTTTTGGTTATTAATCTGGTTACCGATTTCTTAGACGGACTACTAGCCAGGGCCTTAAAACAACAGACGGCCCTTGGTGCCAAGCTGGATTCCTTTGCTGATGACCTGACATACATTCTGGCTTTTACAGGTCTTTTTGTTTTTAAAGCAGAGGATATCATGCCCCACTTGGTCAGTTTTTTAATTTTTATGGCTTTCCTGGTAGGTTCTGCCC
>JAAYJG010000410.1 GCA_012523055.1 Ruminiclostridium sp.
GCAAAAACATCAATGTTTTTGTGTGTGACTTACGCGTTTTGTGTGCAACTAGTTCATAATTATCTCTGATAATTATGAACGGTCCGCGAGCATTTTATCAAATGCCCTTCAGTGGGGGATTGTACCCGCCACTGAAGCAGAAATCGGTTTATCCCCCGCCTATAGAGGCAGGGGTCTTAGGGCATTTGATAAAACATATACCTCCGCGGCAGTTTATGAACTTATTAAGCGGGGGTGTGAAAAGTAACAGCCGAACTGATTTGTGGTGGTGAATAAGACCAGAAATGTTGTCACGCATAGATGTTTTTGATAAAATAAATGATGGCATTACGCCATCATTTATTTTATATATGGGGTCACCTTGCGAGGACGGTACACCCGTACTACTGGTTTTTCCAGAGGTACCTCCCTATTGACAGGCCGATCGTGTTTGAATTTTACATTTGATTAAGCGCATCATTTACCTTACTGCGGGGGTTGAAAGGAGCTTGGGAATGCAAACCTGTTATCGTACAGTCCTGAAAACAGGTTTTGGTGAATATGAGGAAAAGCGTTCCCGTTTTCTGGCTTGGGTTTATCAGGTCAACAGCGAAGAAGAGGTGCAAAGCCATCTTTCAGAGCTGAAAAAGAAATATTGGGACGCAAGGCATCATTGTTATGCCTATATCATTGAAGCCGAAACCACATCGCAAAGGTTTTCAGATGACGGTGAACCTTCCGGGACAGCGGGGTTACCGATTTTGGAAGCCATCCGGAAAAAGGAGCTGACCAATGTGCTCGTAGTGGTGGTGCGATTCTTCGGCGGGATTCTGCTGGGGGCCTCCGGCCTCGTACGCGCATATGGAAAGGCTGCCACGGCAGGCCTTGAGGATGCGAGTGTCCTGTTCAAAAAGCAATGCATAAAAACAACGGTTCAACTGGATTACGCCATGTACGGAAAAGTACAGAATGTATTGGCTGCAAACGGAACTGCCATAGCCGGCACGAATTTTTCGGAAATTGTAGAGCTGCAGCTTTTCGTCGAACCGGAAAAGATGGAGCATTTTGAAAAGGAAATTGCGGAAATCACTGCAGGCCAGGCAAAAATCACGGTTTTTGATAAGGTGTATGTGGACTTTGATGAAAAGGGAAATTATCTGAGTTGAAATTTATCCGGGTTAATGAGAAAATAGGTATTGGATTGAAAATGAAATTGAGGTGGGAAATATGTCCGGTCATTCAAAATGGGCAAATATCAAACACAAGAAGGGAAAAGCCGACGCCGAAAGGGGAAAGGTATTTACAAAGCTGGGAAGGGAAATTGCCATCGCAGTGCGCTCCGGCGGGCCTGACCCGAATGCAAATGCGCGGCTGAAGGATATTATTGCCAAGGCGAAAGCAAACAATGTCCCCAATGACAATATTGCCAGAAGCATTAAAAAGGCTGCCGGGGAAACAGGCAGCGACAATTATGAAGAAATCCTGTATGAAGGCTACGGACCCGGTGGTGTTGCGGTGATCGTTGAAACCCTTACCGACAACAGGAACCGCACGGCGGGCGATGTTCGGCACGTCTTCGACAAATACGGAGGCAACCTGGGCACCAATGGCTGTGTATCCTTTATGTTTGATAAAAGAGGGCAGTTCATCATAGAAAAAACAAAGGATTTTGACGAGGATGCCATGCTGATGGCGGCACTGGAGGCCGGTGCACTGGATGTAATCGAGGAAGAGGAATACTGCGAGATCATCACCGAGCCTGACGATTTTTCAAAAGTGCTTGAGGCATTAGAGACACAGGGTTATCATTTTGAAACGGCCGAGGTGGCCATGCTTCCTCAGACCACAACCGAGCTGAAGGATCCGGAATTGGCAGAAAACATGGAGAAGCTGATTGATAAGCTTGAAGATTTAGATGACGTGCAAAACATTTATCACAACTGGAGCCAGGATTAATCAATCCCACAACAGCACCCGCAATGACGCCGGGATATCTGAGCAGGGGAATAGAACGGGAGATTGGAAGCATGGAGAAACAACCAATGGATCTAAATCAAATCAAGGATATTATTCCGCACCGGTACCCTTTTCTGTTGATCGACAAGGTTTTGGAAGTGGAACTGGGGCCCGTCATCCGGGCGGTGGCAATCAAAAATGTGACAGTGAATGAACCCTTCTTTCAGGGTCATTTCCCCGAATACCCTGTGATGCCCGGTGTATTGGTGATAGAAGCCCTAGCGCAAACAGCCTGCGTTGCCGGAATGATGCTCAAAGAAAACAAAGGGAAGGTTCCGCTGTTCACAGGCATCGATGATCTGAAGATCAGAAGGCAGGTTGTTCCCGGGGATACATTAAAGCTGGAGGCTGAGTTTACCGCTTACCGACACGGCGTCGGCAAGGTTAAGGTAAGGGCTTCGGTAGAGGATCAAACGGCTGTCGAGGGGATTATCAGGTTTGCAATCATGGATCCTAAAAGGAAAGTGTGATAATGCGTATTTTTGCCATATCCGATTTACACCTTGCCCTGGCCGAGGACAAACCGATGGAAGTCTTTGGTACGGGGTGGGAGGATTATATGCGCCGCATCCGAGAAAACTGGCAGCAAACTGTTTCTTCCGATGACCTGGTGCTGCTGCCCGGAGACATATCCTGGGTGACCTATCTGAATGACGCAGGCCCTGATTTTCAATATATTGAAACGCTTCCGGGACGGAAGATCATCACGAAGGGAAACCATGATTACTGGTGGACCACCAAAAACAAGCTGAATGAATATCTGGAGCGGGAAAACCTGAAAAGCATTTCCTTTCTCCAGAACAATGCCTGCTTTTTCGGCAATGTGGTCATCACAGGCTCACGGGGTTGGAAAAGTCCACAGGAGGATGGCTTTACATCCGAGGATGAAAAGATTTATAACAGGGAACTGGAAAGGCTGAAGCTGTCGCTTCAGGAAACCGAGGGCTTTAACGGAACAGTCATCACCATGCTGCATTATCCCCCCTTCGGTTCCAGGGGAAAGCCCACAGGCTTTGTCGACCTTCTGAATCAGTTTCACGTTGACATTTGCATATACGGTCACCTGCACGGAAAGAAGTGTCAGAATGCCGTTGAGGGGGTTTCAGGCGGTGTTCGCTATCATTTGGTTTCGGCCGATCAGCTTGCATTTAAACCACTGATGCTCGGTGAGTGGTAATCCCTTAACCGTGCCTAAAAGCTGACATTGAAGAAATGAGAAATGAGGTGTTTTCATGGCGCACCAGGCATTGTACCGTAAATACAGGCCGCTTGATTTTGATGATGTTATCGAACAGCAGCACATTGTCAA
>JAAYJG010000411.1 GCA_012523055.1 Ruminiclostridium sp.
CACATTGAAGGAATTGAACCGGGGCCATAGCCTGGCCGAGTTTATTGACGCTGTCAACAGGGCAAAAACCTACGATTTGAAAACCTGTGCCCATATGATCACCGATCTTCCGATGGATACTCTGGAAGATGTTGTGGAAGGGGCAAAAATCCTGTCAGCCCTAAGGGTGGATCAGGTGAAATGTCATTCGTTGTACATTCTGAAGCAGACAAAAATGGGAGAAATGTTTCAGCAGGGGCTCTTGCAGCCTGCTTCCATGGAAACCTTTATCGAGCGAACCATCACCTTCCTGGAATATCTATCACCTCAGATTGTCATTCAAAGGCTGATTGGAAGGGCTCCGGAGGAAAGAAGCCTGTTTTGCAGCTGGGACACCAGCTGGTGGAAGGTTGTTGAGCTGATTGAGCAGAAAATGACGCGCGATCGCCGTTACCAGGGAAAGCTGTTTCATTACCTGAACGGCGCGGTGTGCGCACGATAAACGGGAGGGACATCCCTTGGAAAGAATCAATGTTATCGGTGCCGGGCTTGCCGGCTGTGAGGCCGCCTGGCAGATCGCACAGCGCGGGGGAAAGGTTTCATTATATGAAATGAAGCCGGGTAAAAAATCTCCCGCACACCATCTTGACACATATGCCGAGCTGGTTTGCTCCAATTCTCTGCGCTCAAACCAGCTTGAAAACGCAGTGGGGCTTCTGAAAGAAGAGTTACGTCGCATGGGCTCGCTTGTTTTGCTGTGTGCCGATGAAAACGCTGTTCCTGCAGGCGGTGCTCTGGCAGTGGACCGAAAAAGCTTTTCGGAATGTGTGACGGCGAAAATCAAAAACCACCCGAATATCCAGGTGATCCATCAGGAAGTAACCGCCATAAACCCGGATCAATTCACGATTATCGCCACCGGCCCACTGACATCGGATGCATTGTCTGAAGAAATTGCCGACATTATCGGTCATGAGGCTTTGAGCTTTTTTGATGCGGCAGCACCCATTGTCAAGGCAGAAACCATTAACATGAATAAGGCATTTTCGGCCTCGCGTTATGAAAAAGGTGCCGATGATTATATTAACTGCCCCCTGTCGAGGGATGAATATCTGAAGTTCTATCAGGCCCTTGTGACGGCAGAGCCTGCACCAGTAAAGGATTTTGAACAAAAGCTGATCTTTGAAGGCTGCATGCCCATCGAGATCATGGCCCAGCGCGGTGTGGACACGCTGCGGTACGGGCCTATGAAGCCAGTGGGGCTTACCAATCCCCATACCGGAACCGAGCCCTATTCCGTCGTGCAATTGCGCCAGGATAACCGGGAGGGCACTTTGTACAACCTGGTAGGTTTCCAGACACATCTGAAATGGCCGGAACAAAAAAGGGTGTTCTCGATGATTCCAGGGCTGGAAGAGGCTGAATTCGCCCGGTATGGCGTCATGCATCGCAATACCTTTATCAATTCCCCGAAGCTGCTTACACCCGTATATCGCTTCAGGAAACGAAACAATCTTTTCTTTGCCGGACAGATTACCGGGGTGGAGGGATATGTGGAATCGGCCGCATCAGGCCTGGTAGCGGGGATCAATGCCTTCAGGGCTGCCATGGGTTCAGGCGAGCTGGTATTTCCGAACAGCACGGCCATCGGCGCATTGGCCTATTATGTATCCACATCTTCAATGGGACATTTTGAACCGATGAACATTAACTATGGGATCATGACTACCGATTCAGGCGGGCCTGAACAAGCAAAAGGAAGGCGCGGCAGAGCTGCTATGCATCAAAACAAGCGGGAGAAGTATCTGAGGACAGCAAACAAATCGTTGGAAATTGTCGAATCTCTTAAAGACAAATAGGAGAGAAAAACGTATATTCATATAGATGTCTGCTGAAACGCATTTCGTTAAGCAAAATGAAAAAAGCATGGTATTACCAGAAAATCACGTATTTCAAACATTAAACAGCGATTTTAAGTTTTTGTGTATGAAATAGGATGACTTTCGAGTGAATACAGTCAAGAATGATAATGGAGGGGTTAGGATGAAGAAATTGTCGAAGTCCTTAATTCTGCGTTGATACTGGTTGCAGCAGGGCTATGGCTTGCTACGGGTTTTTACACATTGAAATCCGATGGCGGCGAGCAGGCGGTGATTACCAGGTTCGGCAGGTTTGTCAGCGTTGAAACTGAAGCGGGGTTGAAATGGCATTTGCCCGCACCGATAGAAAAGGCTGAAATTGTGAAATGCGATGTGCTGCGAAGCATGGAGTTTGGTTATCAAACGACTTCGGTGGGGGGAACCGGCTCACAGTCTTCATTTACGGTGAATCCATACGAAGCGCTGATGATCTCTGGGGATGAAAACCTGGTCAATGCAGAGACCGTTGTGCAATACAGGATTGTGAATGTAAAAGACTACCTTTTTAATGTGGACGATCCCGAGAACACCCTTCGCATCGCCGCTGAATCATCTATCCGAAGGGTGGTTGCCAACCACACGATGGATGATGTGCTGACCGATCAGAAGGATCTGATCCAAACAAAAATCATGCAGGATCTCGAGGAGGTCTGTAATCAATATCAGATTGGGGTTGACATCACGCAGGTTTACCTGCAGGCGGTTTATGCTCCTTCTGCTGTTGAGGAAGCGTTCAATGATGTCATCAAGGCCAGGGAAGATAAAAACAGGTTCATTAACGAAGCTAATAAAAGCAGAAATGAAATTGTCCCCGCTGCCGAAGGAAATGCCGCAGAAATGTTGAACAAGGCCAATGCCTATAAGGAAAAGCGCATTTCCGAAGCCCGTGGTGATGTGGAGAACTTCAAGCAGGTTTTAAATAACTACGAGCTGGGCAAGGAGGTTACCCGCACCAGAATGTATCTGGAAACCATGCAGGATGTGCTCCCAAACGCAAAAATCTTTATTATGGACAGCGATGACAACACTTTGAAGTTCCTGCCGATTAACAGCTCAACGATTGAACAGGGAGGTTTGGATTAATGGAACAGAACAGCTAATTCAGCGGAACGAAAAATAAAAAAGTCATCGATCTGGATCAGGAAAAAATGAAGGGTTTTTTCAAGACGATCGCATTTATCATCGGCGGCTTTGTGGCATTACTGATAATCTTCAACCTTTTTACATTTCGCGTGGATGAGCGCGAACAGGTGATCATCACGCAGTTTGACAAGATTATCCGGGTGATCGCAGATGATGCGTCTGATCCATCTTATGTCGCCTTAAGGCAGGATAAAAACTATAAGAACATCAAGATCCAGGAGGGTAAGGGTTTGTTCTTCAAGCTGCCCTTCATTCAAAAAACAAAGGCCTTTTCCAACCAGCTTCTTACTTACGATACGCCTCCGGAAGAGGTTTTTACATTGGATAAGAAAACGATCGTTTTAGATAATTTTGCGCAATGGGAAATTGTCAACCCTGTGCTTTTTATGCAAAACATGGGCAACACCTCTACTGCTCACAAGCTTATTGATGAAAACATTTATTCAAAGCTTCGGGAGGAAATTGGCCGCATAGATGCAGCCAAGCTGGTAACCGACAAGGAATATGTAGAGGAAATGCTGATCCGGGTGAAGGATTATGTAAATGGCATGCTTGAAACTTCGGGGATAAGTGTTGCCGATGTCCGCATCAAACGAACCGAATATCCTGAAGATACCTATCAGAACATTTTCGAGCAGATGCGATCCGAGCGTGAGGCGGTTGCCACCGAATACCGGTCTGCAGGAATGAAGGAAGCGCAGAGCATTCGTTCCGAGGCCGAAAAGGAAGCCACGATCATCGAGGCAAAGGCATACGAGCAGGCACAGAAGCTGCGTGGTGAGGGGGATGCCGAGGCGTTGAAGATCTATGCCGAGGCGTATAACCGTGACCCGGAATTTTATGCCTTCTGGCAAACCCTGCAAACCTACAAGGACGTCATCGACAAGGATACGACCATCATTATCAGCCCGGATTCGGAATTTGCCAAATACATCTATCAGAAGGATTAACTTCTGTAATTCGATGAAGGGGCAAGACCTTGATCTGCCATAATGATTAAAGCCTGGAATTAGCGAAAGATTTGAAGATGGAATTATCAGAACCGTTCAGGTCTGGGTGCCAGAAAACCTGAAGATGGAATTGTCAGAACTGTTCAGGTCTGGGTGCCAGAAAACCTGAAGATGGAACTGTCAGAACCGTTCAGGTCTGGGTGCCAGAAAACCTGAAGATGGAATTGTCAGAACCGTTCAGGTCTGGGTGCCAGAAAACCTGAAGATGGAATTATCAGAACTAATCAGATATGGAAACCGATAAGCCCGAACAGGGAGGCTTTAGCCGAAACAGCCTCCCTGGAGACGGGTTTTGGCTACGAAGGGGGTAAACATTTTTATCCCCGGATGGATGCATTGTACCTTGATAGGAAGTACGGTTCCTTTTTCACCATCCACGCTGATTTGAAGCTGTTTGTCCGACTGGATGCGCGCCTCCCTGGCTCTGAGGTGAATGATATGCTTGTCGCCTGCAAGCTCGTTGGCCATCATTTTCATGAAAACACCGGCCAGCTCCATGGGTCTGGCGTTCCTGAACAGAAGAATATCGATCAGGCCGTCTTCAATATCAGCATCCTTGAAGAAGTTTGAAAAACCTGCTACATTCTTTCCATTCAGAACCAGAAACAGGATCACTTTCTCCTCCAGGTGGTTGTCTTCAATATCCACGGTGAGATTAAACACCTCGATTTTCTGCAGCTGGTCCAGAGCTTTCAGGTAGTAGGCTACAGGCCCCAGGTTTTTTTTCAGATCCGTTTTTGTGTTGAAGGAAACATTGGCGAAGATGCCTCCTCCAAGATTACCCATAAAATAATGGTGATCATTGATACAGCCTGCATCCACATGCCTTGTGTTCCCCGCGAGCACCATGTCTGTCCAGGGTTCGAGATCACAGGGCATTCCGATATTGCGAGCAAAATCGTTGCAGGTGCCGCCTGGGAAAACACCCAAGGGAAGGTTGATTCCATTTTTCAGTATCAGGTTTACCATAAAGTTCAAGCTGCCATCACCGCCGAAAAGCAGGATGAAATCATACTGCTGCGAATGAATCAGCGCCAGAATATCTTCCCCGGTGCATTCATTCTGGAACATCCGGTAGGGCGTCAGGCAGATGTCATAGGCCTGAAACCTTTGTATAATGTAATCCAGCCTGGATGGAATGCTTTGATCACCTGATTTCGGATTATAAATAAGAAGCCCTTTTGTCATGTTTCCTCCCGATGGGGTATTTACCGTTACAGGTCAGACATCCCGGGAAAGTCTGCGGGTGGCCCGGGTGATTTGACCTGTTTTATTTTAACCAGTAATTTCATAGTTATCATGGAATATCACAAACAATCGTGATAGAATAATCATGTTGCAAAAACCAACCAGACAAGGAGAAGAACAATGGATAACAAAAACCGATTTTTAAGCGGTGTGTATCATGATCTGTATGAGAAAAAACCTGTTTCTGATATAAATACCGGCAATGAACCGACAGGCGAGGGTATGAATCCGCCCGTTTCGGATGCGAGCCGGAAGGCGTCAGCTGATACAGACCCCAATTCGCCTGTGGCTGATAACGAGATACTATCGGGCAAAAAGCCCGCCGTGACCGGCACAAACCCATTCGTTGCCGGTTCAAAACACGTTACCAACCGTCTGAAGCCGTTTATTCCCATTCCGGGAACAGCCGGAAACCTGGAAAAAGAATTGAACACACTGGTGGATGATTTCTATAAAAACGAGGGGATGCCGGAAGAATATGAAACTCCTCCGTTCAAGCCCGAGGAAATCCGCGTGCGCATTGAAAAGCTGACAGGGCTTTCGAACATCAAGGAAGATATCGAGGCCATGATGGACTTCGTTAAAATTCAAAAGCTGCGCAAGGAGCATGGCCTCAGCGGAAGCAGTCTTTCCCTGCATACAGCCTTCATCGGAAACCCGGGCACCGGAAAAACAACCGTCGCAAGGCTGGTGGGAGAATACTTCCGGTCTTTGGGCGTTTTGAAAAAGGGACATCTGGTAGAGGTTTCGAAATCCGATCTGGTCGGTCAGTTTGTTGGTGCAACAGCCGGGAAAACCAATCAGGTGATCGACAGTGCCCTGGACGGCATTTTGTTCATCGACGAGGCCTACGCGCTGGCCGAGGGCGGCGAAAACGATTATGGCAGGGAGGCCATCAATGTTCTTGTGGAAAGGATGGACAAGGAGCGTCACCGTCTGGCAGTTTTTTTGGCCGGTTATGACGAGAACATGAAAAAGTTCCTCCAGTTCAATCCCGGTCTTGCCTCCAGGGTTACCCGCAAGTTTTATTTCAAGGATTATACCGGGCCCGAGCTGATGCAGATTTTCAACATGCAGATGGAAAAAAGCCAGTATGATATGACCGAGGCTGATGCCAAAAAGCTTGAGCAGTATTTCACCTATCTGTATGATATCCGGGATAACCAGTTTGGAAATGGAAGGATCGTCCGCAACACGCTGGAGCATCTGATCAAGTGTCAATCCGACCGGCTGGCCGAGGAAGATACCGTTACGGTGGATATGCTGAAAACAATCACGCTTGCTGACATTGAAAAGGCCGTCCCGCTCAAAGACATACTGGTCACCTCCGACAAGCTGGAGACGGTGATGGACGAGCTGAATGAATATATTGGTTTAAGCAATATCAAGGATCATATCCGCAGCCTTGTGAACCTGATCCGAACAAACCAGAAGAGGGAAGAGGCGGGGCTCCCGGTCAGGCAGCTATCCTACCATGCCATCTTCTGCGGTTCTCCTGGTACCGGCAAAACCACCATTGCCAGAATATTAGGGAGGATCTACCAGGCCCTCGGGGTTCTGAAAAAGGGTCATGTGGTGGAGGTGGATCGCAGTGGCCTTGTGGCAGGCTATGTGGGCCAAACCGAGGAAAAAACACGTAAAATCATTGATCAGGCTATGGACGGCATTCTGTTTATCGATGAAGCCTATGCGCTGACCGGCGGAATGAATGATTTCGGCCGGAACGCCATCGACACGATTCTCAAAAGAATGGATGACGACAGGGACAGGCTGATCGTCATTGCAGCGGGATATACCAATAAAATGAATACCTTTGTCCGCTCCAACCCCGGGTTGAAGGATCGTTTCAACTGGACCTTCGAGTTTGAAGATTATTCCGCCGATGAGCTGCTTGACATATTTTTATCCTTTGCTTCCAAACAGCAGTATGCTCTGCAGGAAGACGCTAAAACCGCATTACGTGAGCATTTTGCTGCCATTATACAGCTGAAGGATGAGCATTTCGGAAACGGCCGCTATGTCAGGAATTTATTTGAGAAGACGGTGATGGAACAGTCCAACCGCATTGGTGCCAATATCGATAAAATTCACAAGGAAGATTTGTCTGTGATTTCCGTAGGCGATGTTAGCGGGGCATTATTGCTCATCTAAGCCAGGGGCAAGGTTTCGACGAATTATACCCTGCGCTGACGGTACCATCCAATGGCTTATACCGTTCCAGTGACTTGAATAATTGATCAAAATTATCATTGAATTGTTCTAAAAAAACAACTTCAATGATTTTTTTTGCTTTCTATCTTGTATACAAAAAACATCTGGGTTATAATTGTAGTGGCCTTGAAAGGCTTGAAAATGGCTTATTACAAGGTTTTAGTACCTGGTAATAATGTATTTTAACTATCTAAAGTGGGCTACGCCCACAACCCAACAGCGGTACTCACAGCTGCAAAACATCAAATTCTTGTTTTAATTTGATGTTTTGCAGCAGTAAGTTACTATAATGCAGAAAATATCACTCAACTTTCCCAGTATTTTGGGCACTTACCTGCACAGTTGACTGCCGACATGAAAGGTGTGAACTCACACCGCCATTTGCGTCAGCGTTTCAAATTACTACTCTGCACTAGAGGTGGAATAGTTGAGTCATATCAACAGAAAATGAGAAGGAAGGGCATCGAATATGAGTAAGTTTTTGGATCGCATCTCGGAACGCGCAAGATCCGACAAGAAGACGATAGTTTTGCCAGAAAGCTCAGACATTCGCGTAGTTCAAGCTGCGTCCATGGTAATGCAAAGAGGAATCGCTAACGTTGTACTTGTTGGCGACGAGAAAAAAATTCGAGGTTTGGCAGGAGATCTGGATTTATCCGGAGTATCCATTGTGAACCCGAGTACCTCTGAAAAATTTGATGAGTATGTGAATTCTTTTTATGAAATGAGAAAACATAAGGGGATCACACCGGAAAAAGCCAGGGAAATCATGAAAAGCCCGTTGTACTGGGGCGTCATGATGGTAAAAAAGGGCGAGGCTGATGGTATGGTTGCCGGGGCGGTTTACTCCACATCTGACACCTTAAGGCCCGCACTTCAAATCCTGAAAACAGCACCGGGCACAAAGCTTGTTTCTGCTTTCTTTATCATGGTCGTTCCCGATTGCGAATACGGCGAAAAAGGGGTATTCCTGTATGCCGACAGCGGCTTGGTGGAGAACCCGGATGCAGACCAATTGTCTGAAATCGCCATTTCATCTGCTAAAACCTTTAAAAAGCTTGTTGAAGCCGAGCCAAAGGTTGCAATGCTATCCTATTCAAGCTATGGTAGTGCTAAGAGCGAATTGACTGATAAAGTGATCGAAGCAACCCGTCTGGCAAAGGAAAAGGCACCGGGGCTTCTTCTGGACGGCGAGCTGCAGGTTGACGCAGCCATTATCTCCGGCGTCGCGAAATCAAAAGCACCCGGAAGCCCGCTTCAGGGAATGGCTAATACATTGATCTTTCCAGATTTGAACTGCGGAAACATTGCGTACAAACTGACACAGCGACTGGCGAAAGCCGATGCTTACGGTCCTGTTACCCAGGGAATCGCAAAACCGGTGAACGATTTGTCCCGCGGCTGCACCGCCGAAGATATCGTTGGGGTCGTCGCCATTACCTGCG
>JAAYJG010000412.1 GCA_012523055.1 Ruminiclostridium sp.
ACTTCAATAACATCACAGAATATGAGGGGCAGATTTTTGACGGGGGAGCCTACTGTGAATTGATATTTGAGAAAAAAGACCGTCATGGAACCACCGTGATGTCATTCCTCGATCCTCCCTCCTGTGGCGGCGGCGGTGATGCAGGCTACGTATATCATGATCTGGCAAACGCTTTTCCCATGATCGACGGCAAGCCGGTTGGTGAAAGTGACTACCCCTTCAATCCACTGCGTCCTAACCTGAACAGGGACCCGCGGTTCGCGAATACGGTGATTTACGACAGTTGCAAGGTATACAGCGGCGGCAACGCCGATCATATCGTCTACACCCGTCAGGGGAGGGGAGCAACACAGGATGCCGTACACAGTGGTACTCCTACCGGTTACTACATCCGTAAAATGATTCATCGGAACGCTTCGGCCAATTACTGGCTGGAACCCCCACAAAATCGTCCCCTGATAAGATATGCAGAGATTTTACTCAATTATGCCGAAGCGGCAAATGAGTTTTTTGGACCGGATTATACGGAAATGATAGGAGAACAGCAGATGAGTGTCTATAGTGCACTCAAGCTCATTCGCAAACGTGCCGGTATAGAGGAAGGCTCTGATGGGATGTACGGTCTTAAACCCCATATGAGCAAGGAGCAGATGAGAGAGGCTATTCAGCTGGAACGTCGTCTGGAGCTTGCATTTGAGGGATTCCGTTTCTTCGATGTCCGTCGTTGGATGATCGCAGAACAAACTGACAATGCCATGATGCGTGGAATGGAAATTACCAGGGAGTCGGACGGATCCAAAAGCTGGCGTCAGTTTGATGTGAGGAAGCATGTGTTCCGCAAGGGAATGTATTTTTGGCCCATTCCCTACCAGGAAACGGTGAAATCACCCGATTTGTTACAGAACCCCTTCTATGATTAACCCAGTAAGAAAAATATATTGTATGCTACACAAAATTACAAAATTGATTTTCATCCTATTCACCCTGACGCTGCTCGGTGCATGTGATAAGTTCAGTGCGACGGAGAGCGATGTGTTTGAAGAAACAGATAAGGATTTGAGCGGTGTGTGGAAACTGGAAAAAGTAACCCGTAACGGGATCGATATCACCGGATTGATGGATTTCACCCAATTTAGTCTGGATCTGAATAAGGATGGCACTTATGTGGTGGAGAACTACCTGCCCTTTGTGGTGAAGGATGACGGTAAATGGCAGGTGGATGATCCTCTTTACCCTTTCCACCTGATATTTAAGACTGAAGGAAGCAATCAGGATGAAGTGAGCGTGGAGATTGAATATATGATTGTGAACGGAAAGCGTTCATTATCCATTGACCTGAGCCCCGGCTGCTTCAGCAATGTGTATACCTATGTATTTAACAGAACAGACCACCCATAAAAATAGATAATATGATGAGAAAACTGATAAAAATGATCCGGCAGAAAAAAGCCATCTATACAATGATCCTTTTGCTGGGATTGATCATGTTTGGCTGTGTTTACCTGGATTCGGTGAAGGTTACGCAGATATATGATGGAGAGGAAGTTGCCTGGGCAAAAGCGGGAGATATCGCTACCTTCACGCTTCAGGGACATATTGAATGCCATGAAGATCATAACGGGGTGAAGTTTGTGGTGGGGTTCCTGGCTCCCAAGAGCTGGAAGGTGTCACAGAATGCGAAAGTGACCTATAAAAACGACCTGGCCGAGGATCCGGACCAGGAAAAAACCATGTCGCTGATCCCGGAAACATCGCTGCCGAAGAATGGCGGGGGACGCACCTGGGTGGAAGCATTGACACAGGAGTATGGGGTGGGTCCCAACGTGCTGGATGATATGGAATGGGTGGTTTTCTGGACTGACGACTCATGGGATATCGTAAACAATGCGAATCCCAATTATACCATCTATATCCGTACAGATGTGGGTGAACAGAATCTGAAGGCGACACTGGGATTTTTCGTGAATCATACCGATGATGGATTCAGTAACGGTGGTGATCATAAGAAAGTGAAATTCAGTGACGAATGTTTTGAGGTGATCGATGGTAAAGGTCTCACAATTGACTGTTGCAATGATCACTATAACAAAGTCCAACCTCTGGCTTCTTTGCAGGATGACTTTGTGACATTCAGTTTCAACGGTGCCATAAACCTTGAGAATGCACTCTCCAAAGCAGGTGATGTGTTCTTTAAAGCTATTGCTGTCACTGATGCAGGAAACCGTTATCCTGTGAATGATAAAAGCGCTAAAACCCGAATGACGAAAGAGAGTGCATTCTCAGATACCTATAGCATCACCATCTGGCCTGCTGACTTCTTTGGTGTGAGTGAAAATGAACAGATCGTAGCTGTGGAGTATTGGTTCACTAACCAGAATGAATCTATTGTCATCTCCAAGTCAGATGATGATGCCCTTCTTGGTGAAGAAAACCTGGAAGAGATGGAACCCTTCTACTTCGAGTTTTTGTGTGAATGATTCAGCATTGTTAAAATACTAAAAATATTTGTATGTACAATATCTCATATACAAAAAATAGCCGCCTTGTGTTTGCGTGCATTCTCTTTTGGATTTGCATGGGGGTGGCACCAATGAAAATAAAGGCACAGGATAAGGAGCAAGTAACTCTTTCCGGCAGGATACTGGATCAGACGAACAATCCTGTATCAGGTGTCATGATCAGAATAAAGGGAGAGACCTCAACCATTTTGACCAGTAAGGAAGGCATCTTCACCTGTGAATACGAAAAAGGAAGGGTCATCATGCTTACC
>JAAYJG010000413.1 GCA_012523055.1 Ruminiclostridium sp.
CATTCCATTCCATGTCTTCATTAAAATCAGCCTTTATCTTGAACAGTTTTGCAAAATCACGGTCGTATTCATACAGAGCATGATAGATCACCGGGCTGCCGATGAGAATAACTTTCACATCCACCGGAATGGGCTCGGGCTTTATCGGTGAAACCGCCACCAAACCCATCTGCTCCTTGATATTCTCGATGGAGATTTGCCGGGTTTTTAACGTGCGCTTGATAACCTCCCAGGACTGAGGGTTGTTTATCACATCCAGTATCTGCAGGATCAGATAGCCGCCGTTGGCCTGATGAAACAAGCCTGGCTTTACCATCGAATAATCCGAGGTGATCGTTCCAAACTCATTTTCATAATCCACCCTGCCCAGCAGGTTGTAATAGGTAGGGTTATAATCTACGATGACCGGCGCGCCGGTAAGCCTGCTGTTATCTACAAGCAGATTCACCTTGTACCGGTCGGTCGGGTTTTCGATGGAGCGTTTCAGCATCATCGGTATCGCGACAGGCACTTCTTCATCAGGTTCTTCTCCGCGGAAATAATCCAGGTTCTCCAGAATATCCTCCTCCACCTTCTTCAGATAATTGGTGATATCTGTATTATCCCTGTATTTTTCCTTCAAATCTTCAATATGTATTCCTACGGCGAACAGCGCAATTTGGTTTTCCCATTCCTTCACCGCTTCTTCCGCTTCATTTTCCAGTTCTTTAATTTTACGGATGATCCCGTATGCTTCCTTCTGAAGTGCTTCGGAGCGTATGCTGATTTCAGCCTTTTCCTCATCGCTCAGCTCCTTGAATGCTTCTTCGTTGATAGGTTCTCCGTCGATGACGGGAATAAAGTACAGGCCGGAAGTTGATATCTTCACTTTAAACCCGTGCTCCAGTGCACCCTGGCTCATAATCTCAACAAGCTCTTCTTTCTTCTCTTTGAAGCGGCTGAGTTTCTTTTCTCTTTCTTCTTCGTAATCTTCCCCCTCAAAGGCTTTTGAAATTTCCTGCTGAAGGATTTTTACGAAATTGTCCATCTCCTCCTTGAATACTTTCCCATTGCCGGCTGGAAGATGAATGGCCCTGGGAGTGTTCACATCTTCAAAATTATACACATAGCACCAGTCATCGGGAGTCTTTCGGTTCATTGCATACTTTCCGGCCATATCCAGAGCCTGTCTGGTTTTTCCCTCGCCGGACTCACCTGCCATATAAATGTTATAACCGTCCATTTTAATATGAAGGCCAAATTCCATTGCTCCAATGGCTCGCTGCTGGCCAATAACGTCTCTGGATGGAGGGATCTGGGAGGTGTCTGTGAACTGAAAAAGCTTTGGATCACAGGTCCTTCTCAGCTTTTCTGAAGGAAGGCTTTGGTATTTACTCATGCATTTCTCCTCCTAAAACAAACCTCTAAACCTTTATCGCAGATCTGAATTCAGTGTTTGCGTTATCCCGGGGCTATTATGATTTAAACAATCCCGGCCTGCCGCCCGTCAATTCAATTCTATTCCAGGGTTGAATCACTTTGAACATGAAAAAACATCAGGCAATTTTTTAATACCCATATATTCACTGTAGTAACAAATCCATTGTGATGTCCGATGTATATGTTTTACTGTAACAAGGATGTTATTTTTCTGAAGAGGTATTGCGACGAAACCACATGATCAGGGCATCCTCCTGATCGTCACTGTAATAGCCTTTCCTCCTGCCTTCTGTTTCGAAACCGAATTTTTGGTACAGGGAAATAGCCGGCTGGTTTCCTGCACGAACTTCAAGGGTAAGTCCGCTCAGCTCGTATTCTTCGGCAGTTTCCAGAATTTTTTGCATCATGCGGGCCGCAATATTTTGTCTGCGCCAGAAAGGTTCCACAGCAATGTTCGTGATATGCCCTTCGTCCGCAATTATCCACAAGCCTGCATAGGCTATCACCTTATCTCCACAGGTGGCAACATAATACAATGCCAGCGGATTGCTCAGCTCATCCACGAACATTTGTCTTGACCAGGGGATCGTAAAAGAGTGTGCCTCCACCAAGGCAATGCCATCGATGTCTTCAGGCTTCATTTGTCGGATCTCTATGGCATGTTCGGCTTTATCCATCGGTTTTTTCTCCGCTTAAGCTGCCTTTCATTCTTTCGGCCTGTGATTTTCGCAGATAATTCGGAACGGCGGAAAAAGCGTCGGCCTCCACCCCCTGCCGGTGCATGAACATAGCCAGGCGGGCTACAGATGCAGCTCGGTGGGTAAATATTTCGTCCGGGGCAAAGGATGCGGCTATTTGCTGTTCCATCAGAAATACCTTATGAATAGGAACCGCGTCCCCTACAAAGCGCACGGGAGTATTCAGGCTTTTAACGATTTCGGCAAGCTGTTCAATGTGGATTGCGCAATCCTGATGGCAAACAGACACCGTATCCCCGTCAATCCTGTAGATCCCGGTAAATACCTGCCGGTTTCTGGCATCCATGATGGGGCAAACCATACCGTCGGTTTCGCCAAGGGTGCAGGCTAAAGCCATCAGTGTGGGAACCTCGATTAAAGGGATCTTTAGTGCATAGGCAAACGCTTTCATCGTGACTACGCCGATGCGCAAGCCGGTAAAGGAACCCGGACCATTGGCTACGGCTAAAAGGTTGATATCAATCATCTTCAGATCCAGCATGGCCAGCAGGGATTCCACCATGGGAATTACCTTTTGGGAATGGGTTCTGCCATTGCGTATGGTCAGCTCTCCTGTCATATAGCCGTCGGTGGAAACAGCCGCGGTGGCTGCGCTGCCGGAGGTGTCCAAGGCCAGAATATTCATATATCCGCCTCCTGTAAGCTGATTTTCCGTTCATCCATGGTGTTTTGCGTTCGCTCCAGATGAATCCATTTTGTGTGCGGGGGCAGCAAGGGACGAATCAGATCCGCCCATTCAATGACGCAGATATCGCCGCTGCCAAGATACTCTTCAAAGCCTATGTCAAAAAGCTCGTCCTCTGTCGATACCCTGTAAACATCAAAGTGGTGCAGGGTTACCGATGAACCGCGATAGCTGTGAACCAAAGTAAAGGTGGGGCTGGTAATATAGTCGTCTATGGACAGGCCTCTTGCTATTCCTTTTACAAGGGCTGTTTTTCCACTGCCCA
>JAAYJG010000414.1 GCA_012523055.1 Ruminiclostridium sp.
ACCGTTCGGAAAAGCATATTTATTCATAAGACACTACTTTTCATGGCTTGAAACCCGCATAGTTCCGCTCATTATTACATGTTTATGCGTGTTTCTAAAGAATAAACAGACTTTCCGAGCCGGCTCCTAGAGTGATGTAATGAATATACTAAAACATGGTAAGCGGAAAAACTCAAATTATAATGTAAATTAGCTTTCGATTTGATACACTATAATAGAGTGGTCATATGAGAAAATAAGTGAACTCGTTCAGCTGAAGCTGAACATCAAGCGTTTTTACGAAGTAAAATACGCAATGGGCTTTGGTGGGGGACTCTATCCCCACCGAAGAAGGAACAAGGAACCCCAACTCTAGAAATGGGGGTCTCAGGAATTTGATGAAAAGTTGGGATGAGTGTATAAAATGAAGAGATTCTTGAAGGTAATATCTGCTTTAATTGGATTGACAATATGGATGTCAGTTTCGGGCTGTGGTTTGAATCGAACCACACCTATGCCATCAGAATCTTCTACAGCAAAAGAACCCAAACAAGTCAGGATGAGATTTTCCTGGGTCGGTGGTGATGCTCGTCATCAGGCAACACTCAAAGCAATGGATGCTTACATGGCAAGGACCCCAAATGTAATAATCGAGGGTGAATATGGAGGTTTTGTAGGCTGGAGTGAAAAATTAATGACTCAGTTTGCTGCAGGAACAGCTCCGGACGTAATGCAAATCGATCCGGGTTGGGTATATCAACTTTACTCCGTACAGGATCAGATGGTAGATTTTTATAAACAGGACGTAATTGATCTTAATATTTTCCAGGGTAATGAATTATTATATGAAAAAATTGTTTCCGGAAATGGTAAGTTGATGGGTGTTCCGGCAGGCGTAAATACAATGTGCTTGTTTGGAAACAAAAAGGTCTTTGATGAAGTAGGCATTGATTCGTCTATGCCTTTTACATGGGATAGACTTTTTGAGGAAGCTAAAAAGGTTCACGCCCACGATTCTAATATGTACTTAATGTCAACTCCATTTCCGGGAAGATATATCTTTGGTTTATATCTCTTAAACCAAAGCGGTGATTATCTGATCAAGAATGACTACTCCTTGGGATTTACTGAAGAACAGGCCGCCAGATCATTTGCGTTTGTACAAAGATTATATGACGAAAAGGTTTTACAACCACTGGATCAAATTATAGGCGTAGTAAATGATATTGAGATGCCGGGTTGGATCGATAATAAAATTGCCATGTTTCCCAACAATCCCGGTACGACTTGGTCCTCAGTCCAGAAATCAATTGGTAAGGAAAATATGTTGATTTTACCCCCACTCGGGGATGTTACAGCTAAAAACACCAGTGTGATGATGAGAGCTTCGGTTTTTTTTGGCGCATTGCAGTCAGAAAAAACTCCCCAGGCGCTTGACTTCATTAATTTCCTCATAACCGATCCGGAAGCCCATAGTATACTAGGTATTCAAAGGTCTCTGCCTGTCAACCAAAAACAATTTGAATATGTTACCAGGAATAATTTATTACCTGACGGTTTTATGGATGTTATTAAATATTGTAAGGAAAATAAGGGTGGGCAGGGGTATAACGTATTAAGCGATGACGTTTATTATGAAACCATTGAAAAAGAATTAATAGCAAAAGTTTATTATGGTGAAAGCACTCCCGAAAGTGCCGCAAAAGAGTTTGTGAATACTGTAGAAAAGTATGTCGCTGATCTAAAAGCAGCAAAATGGTAAATGAAACGCCATTGCGCAATTAGATGACAAACCTGAAAAAAATCCCTTTGAATGGCGGTATTCACCCATTCAAAGGGATTTTATCACATTCAGAGCATCGATTCAATTTATGTTCCCACGCTGCCGATCCAAATCTGCTAAAACAGCAGTAACATGCCGTTCTTCCTCATAAGTCATGCAAACCGTTCTCTGAAATATGGCACACAGGGTTTCCAGCCCTCCATAGCCGGAATAACTAAGAAATTCTTTGAAAAAATAGGTTAAAATCATCCTACATAATGTTATAATATACCCAGGATGTGATATTATGCTACTGAATACAAAAATAGTCACAATTACTGATGCAAATCAAAATTTTTCTAAAGTTGCCCGTTTAGTGTAAGCGCTTAATAATACGGTGCATGTAACTTTAGCATACCATATGGGATAATCTGATGGAAAGTGTCTTTAGACTTTTTCGACTTTTTCGACTGACTAAAAAAAGTCCAACGACACCTAACATAGGAGGTTCCCAATGGACAAAGTCACCAATGCAAAAACTCAATTCCGAATTAAACAATGGACAAAAATTATTCAAGCTTGCCAGGCAAGCGAGATGACTATCGCATCTTGGTGTGCACAGCACAATGTCAATGTTAAGTCATATTACTACTGGCTTAAGAAACTTAGAACTCTGGCCTGCGAAAATAAAACCTTACCTGTTGCTCAGAGCGAACAACCCATCATTGTTCCGCTATCTCTTAAACCATCTACTGTTGCTACTGTAGCTATAACTATCCATCTTCCGGTAGCATCAATCGACATCCATCAGGGAGCTTCACGAGAAATAGTTGAGACAGTGTTAGCTGTCTTAAGAACATCATGTTAGGCGATTTTACAAGGGCAGAAGATGTCTATATTATTTGTGGTTACACAGATTTACGCAAATCAATTGATGGATTGGCTGCCATAGTGAAGCTAAACTTTGGGATGGATCCGTTTTCTCCAGCGCTTTTTCTGTTCTGTGGGAAACGACGAGATCGCCTTAAGGCCCTCTTTTGGGAAGGAGATGGGTTTGTTCTTCTGTACAAAAGACTGGAAAATAGTAGCTACAAATGGCCCCGCACACCTGAGCAAGCCAGACGCCTGTCATCGCAGGAATTTCGTTGGCTTATGGAAGGGCTTTCACTCGAACAACCAAAGGCGATCCATAACGTAAAACCGGGCGAAATATATTGATAAATAAGTACCTCAAACCCCGCATTTTGCTATGTTTGGGCTGGACTTACTACCCCAAATATGGTATAATAAATCCATGGAAAAAGTTGATTTTACAGAGCTTTCGCCTGAGCAAATTGAATATGTTTCCACCCTGGAAAAGGTGGTGGAGAATCAACAAATTCGTATCGACCAGCTCACAGAGCTTCTTGCTAAATCCCAAAAAGCGCTATACGGTCAATCCAGTGAAAAACGGCGTTATGTGTTTGGTGAGGACGACAATCAGACTTCACTTTTTAATGAAGCTGAGGTCGAAGCTAACAGCAAAGCAGAAGAACCCACCGTACAGACCATTGTGGCCGCGCATGCCAGAAAACCCAAGAGAACCAAAGAAGAACTGGCAGAAACAGTTCCTGTTGTAGAGGTCGTTTGCGACTTGGCTGAGGACAAGCGCACCTGCGGTATTTGTAATGCTGACCTCCGGTATCTTGGCAAGGAGCATGTCAGAGACGAACTCGAAATCATTCCCGCTCAGATACGCATATTGAGGTATGTTCGGTTTAACTATGTGTGCACGGCCTGTGAGAAGGAAACCGGAGATGCCAACATTGTCAAAGCATCTGTTCCGACCCCAGTCATGAAACGTAGCCTTGCTTCCCCATCGACAGTTGCCTACGTCATGTATCAGAAATATGCCAATGGGATGCCGTTATACCGGCAAGAGAAGGACTGGGCGAATCAGGGAGTGACACTTTCCAGAGCCACTCTGGCCAACTGGATTATACGGCCAAGCCATGAATGGCTCGAACCGCTATACAATACCATTCAGAAGCACATGCTTACTGAACCTCTTATCCATGCTGATGAAAGCGTCCTCCAGGTGCTGAAAGAGGAGGGGAAAAAAGCAACAACAGAATCACGAATGTGGGTCTACACTTCCGGTCGAAGTCCAACTCCGGTAGTTTTGTTTGAATATCAGCCGACACGATCTGGTCAGCACGCCCGAAGGTTTCTAGAGGGTTTTTCGGGTTACCTTCAAACAGATGGCTATAGTGGCTACAATGTCATTCCTGATGTCACCCATTGCGGATGCTGGGCTCATTTGCAACGCAAATTCGAAGAAGCCATTCCTAAAGATGCTGATGCGAAAAAATCCAAGGCGGCTATCGGATATGATTACTGTAATCGCTTATTTGCCATGGAACATAATTGGATGGAGTTATCTGCTGAAGAGAGGCATGAAGAACGGCAGAAGTTTGCAAAGCCTCTTCTTGATGAGTTCTGGGGTTGGGTGATGCTTTTAAACCCGCTGCCAAACTCCAGCCTGGGGAAAGCAGTTACCTACGCGCTGAATCAAAAGGAGCCATTAAGTAATTTTTTATTGGATGGACGGATTGAAATATCGAACAATCGAGCAGAAAATGCCATCCGCCCTTATGTGACTGGCAGAAAGAACTGGTTATTCGCTGACACAACCCGTGGAGCCAAGGCCAGTGCGATTGTTTACAGCATGATTGAGTCGGCAAAAGCGAACAACCTTAATCCATATATGTATTTGGTACATTTGCTGACAAACCTACCGGGCTTAAAAGAACTGACACAGGAAACTATGGCACCATATTTGCCATGGTCGCCTGAATTGCCTTCGTGTTGTCGTAACCACGTATGCATGGCACCACAAGATTAAGCACTTACTTTCATAAAATCCAATTGGGATATAGATGATTATCCTATTCGATATAGAAAACAAAGAATACCTAAAAACTATGTTGAAAGCTCAAGGTATAAAATGTATAAATGGTCAGCTCAAACTCACGTGAAAGATTGACTGATATACATAGGATGGCTCAAAATAGAGATGGTTCGCAATTAAATCTGATTTCAGAACAATGTTATAATGAGGGTATGAAGATAATTCAAGATAAACTAAAGCAAAATATTGAGGCAACTTTTTTAAGAAGCTTTGCTATAATGAGATTTATTGCAACAAGGTAATGAGAACTATATTTAAGTAGGCTACGCGGGGCACCATCCAGCATATAATAACGCATTTGCATAAAGGGCAAAGCATGTAGAATGGCTTTGTGAGCAAGGCTAGAGGTCATTTCTGCCCACACCAACTCACAGGGCGACAAGCACCGCTAACAGGAAAGGCTCTGCGGGTTCGGTTCAGCGGCGTCGGGCATGCAAACCGTTAGGAGAAAGGTGACGCGGAAGGCGTGCCGTCCTGGCGCGAATGAACTAATGCTTGTATATAAGAGGAGCAAAAAGCAATGATTGTTTATCAGAATGGAATGAAATTGAGGGAAACTAAAGAGAATGAATTAGAATTTATCTTGAGAAATGAAAATGATATCGAAAATAAAAAATACATTAAACAATGGTCGATTGAGCAGCATAAACAGGCATTGTCTAATGAAGATATTCTACA
Source organism: Ruminiclostridium sp. (assembly GCA_012523055.1). Lineage (GTDB taxonomy): Bacteria > Bacillota > Clostridia > DSM-8532 > DSM-8532 > JAAYJG01. The sequence goes on from JAAYJG010000414.1 coordinate 5,370, forward strand.
TATGATAATTGAAGATGAGAATGATATTGCTGTTGGTTATGTGATAATGGTTGGTTTACAAAACTCAGCTAAGTATTTAACATTATTTATAAACGATGTAGCAAGTGGTCTTTCAAAGTTTTTAGGGGTGCCACCGTCCATGGTGGCTAAGCTTTGCGGGACCCTCCACATCAGAGAACAAAATTTTCACGCTCCGTGCGGAGGAATGTATACAGGTCCAGGTAGTGGTGCATACACTGGGCCTGGGCCATCTTCACTCTCTATGGCAAGATGATTTTTGCCTAAAAAAGTAACACCTTAGTTTAGCTTTTTCCTGAGCAGGATCCTGAGAAACATTATTGCAGAAAGAAGTATATAGAGAGTTTTTGAAGCGGTCTGTATAAAAGCAGGAGTTGCCAGGAAAACAACTATACATTGGCCCCCGGCATTCGTTTGCAATCCATTTGTTGGAAAGTGGAGTTGATATCCGATATATTCAGGATTATTAGGACACCAGAGCACTAAAACAACTGAAATTTATACCCATGTGTGTACCAATATTATACAGAAAATAAAGAATCCGCTTGACGATATCCAAATATAGAAATATTATAAAATTACTTATACGACATACGTCGCAGATCACACCACTGTGTAGCCTTATTGCGAAACATAGACAGGAAAGAAGAATTTATACGTCATCAAAAGCGAAGGATGCCACATCTTGTGGTGGATTAAGTGATAAGGCTTCGAAGAAAAGATTCATATTTGTTTGGTATCGCGTAAAATTCATTATTTTTGTTTTGAACACATGACATACAGTTGTCAGCTTTCAATGGAGGTAAATAGAAAATGCTTAGATCAATGATGCAAACATATGTTAAAGGGAGCGACAAAGCAGTTGAGCTTTATCAAAAAGCCTTTGACGCTGAGTTAGGGGCAAGTTATCCTCACTATGATGGTACTTTTATGCATGCCGAACTGAATGTATACGGGCAGATATTGGCGATATCAGAAGCACTTAAAAACGAAGAAAGAATTACAGGAAATACCATGCAGTTTTGCTTGCATTTTGGGGAAGGTAAAGAAGAGTTGGTTCAAAAAGCATATAACACACTTAAAGATGGTGCCAAAATTCTTTATCCGTTAAGTCCTTGTGAATACAGTACGTTGATGGCTGACTTAATAGACAAATACGGAGTCCGCTGGTGTATATTTGTGTAGGATTACCTTGTTGTATAAGCATAATCAGAAGCTGCTTAACTTCATAATGTCATATTTTATGTAACTTGAAATTAGGATTTGAGGATGCGACATCCTGCCGCACTCTGAATCACGGAGCTTTCGACGGCGCATAACAACGCATGTCCACAAGGGTACGGCGGGAAAGGCTCTGGAGCATGCGCACCACACCGCTTCACCGGGCGACAAGCGCCGCTAAAGGATAGGGCTCTGGTGGTCCGGTTCGTCGGCGTCGTAAAACCGGGATGTTCTGTGAAATACACCGGGATTGACGCACATCCATGCGCGGATTTCTAAAGAAAAGCTTTAGAGTTTTGTTATACAAATACTCAAAAAGATAGTATGTTGGGGGAGAAGAAATGGATAATAGGCAATTATCAATTAGTGTTGGCGCTGTTGATGAAGCAATAAAAGTTATAAGAGAAGTCACAAAATGGCTAATAGATATAGAAAAACCTTTATGGAAGTTAGAGGACATAACTAAAGAACAGTTGTTAAGAGATAGTAAGGAAGAAGAATTTCATGTTATGAAAGTAGATAATGACGTAGCAGGAGCTATGATTTTAAAATGGAATGATCCGTTTTTTTGGCCAAATATAAAACAAGGTCAGTCTGGTTTTATACATAAATTAAGTGTTCGAAGAAAATACTCGGGAACAGGAATATCGGAGAAGATGATAGAATATGCTGCTGAGGAATGTAGAAGGAGAAATGTAGATTTTCTTAGGTTGGATTGTGCAGGTGACAGAAAAGAGTTATGTAGCTTTTACGAGAAAATTGGCTTTAAGTAATTATCTGTATGCTTCGCAATCTTGTAAGTAGATATGCAGAATATGCTTACATTAAGGAACGACAACCTTATATAAGCGAAAAAGATGGAAGATTACATTTTAATATGGATCAAGCAAAATGAGTCTATTCTTAAACACAACATTGATACTTTGTATAAAGTAGCATCATTAGTTTTAACAAGTATAAATTATAGCACCGCATCCTTGTGGCTCTGGCTTCGCGGGTCATGAGGCAGCACATAACAACGCATTTCATAAAGGGCAAGCATGTAGAAAGGCTCTGAAAGCAGGGCATGAGGCCATTCCTGCAGAGATAGTTCCATTGCCGACTGCATCCGACACTGCCCAAGAAGGAAGCATGCTATCCGAAACCGCTTCTTAAATGTAACGGCCTTCGGTCAACAACGACGCTATGAAAAATGTCGATGTAAATATCGTTGGACATTTAATTACAGGGAACTGTTAACTCCGGTTCTTTACGGTTGCCCGATAACAATGATGTGTACACTATCAATGATGCTTATTTTAATGACTTCCCTAATTTCGCCGCATTTAACGAAGCAGATCTGGATTACTTTGTTGTTCACGGTTCAACCGATTCAGCAGCGAAAAATCTAATTCTAAAATCCTTTAGTGTTTACGATATGCAGGCACCGAACAATGCACCGATTGTGTCTGGCAGTACGAAGAATGGTACAGAAGACACCACGCTCACTTTTTTGGAAACAGACTTTACTGGGCAGTTTAATGACTTAGATGGTACTCCTGCCGATAAAGGCGGGAGTTTTATTGAATGGTTCATTCTTATACAAAAACGCATGGATCGCTTCATAAGATGTACTGCAAAGTAAGTCTTCATGCTTTAAAGGAACGGCTTGATTTTACAGTTCATCACTGTTGTAGTATAATAAGACTATAATAAGAATACAATAATGCTACGAAACGAGGTGAACGAAATGATGCATATCAAGCCCTCTGCAGCAATACGAAAGAACTACAATGAGATTTCCGAATTATGCAAACGATCAGGAGAGCCGGTTTATCTGACTAAAAACGGAGAAGGGGACCTGGTGGTAATGGATATTGAGACCTTTACCAGACGTGAAAGCATGCTGCGGCTTCGGGAAAGTCTTATAGCTGCGGAGGAAGAAAGGATAAGCGGTAAAAAAGGCTATTCCATTGATGAGGTTACCAATATGATGAAAAGCGCTGTCCAGGAGGTACTGAATGGACACCGAAAATAAGTTTTATGAAGTTGTTATCTCCGATGAGGCGACTCAGATGCTTGTAGCCCATTCCCGTTTTCTTGCGCAAGTCAGTGAAGCGGCGGCCATGCATCTTACTACCGAGTTTAGCGAAAAGGCTGATTCTCTGAAAAGATACCCGGAGCGGAACCCATGGCTTTCCGATCCGATGGTGCCATCAGGTAGATACCGTAAACTTCTGATGGCGAAACGGTATTTGTTAATCTACCAGGTAAAAGAGAATTCCGTATATATAGATGCCGTAGTAGACTGCAGGCAGGATTACGGCTGGCTTCTGTAGATATAAGGGAAAAATATAAAACACTATCGGAGAATTATGGGGTGTAACATCTTACTCCTGTGCATTCTGAACATGATACAGCTCTGTATAGTTATACAGGTATTGTTCAAGGCTATCAAAAAGGAATCGGATGCGAATCGGTTTGTAGTAAACCCCATTTATTTCGGTAAGAATCTGCCGATCCGCTGCTTCGTAAAAATTTACAGTCACATTGTCTGTTTCAGATTTTCCCATCCGGGCGGTCATTACCAACCTTCCGTCTGGCTCTGTTTCCTCAGCTCTACAATAGTTCAGCAATTGAAATAAAGCGCCTATTGACCAGGCAGGGTTATCACATAGAATTTCATCCTCATTGGTGTGATTCTTTAAATAAAGATATTCGACCTCTCCCTCAGTAAAGGGCAAAAGCTCGGACAGCCTGGGCCAGGGGCTGCCTTTCTCGTCCAGAGCCTGAAATGCGGTGGTCAGTTTTTTCGATATGGAGATATAACCGCCAAAAGTATATGCCATGCCGCTTGTTGGGTAAACCTGCATATGCAGCGCACTCCCGTCTGCAAACAACAGGTTAACAGGTACCCGGTAGCCGGAAGCATAAGGATCACTTTCCAGCTGGCCATGATTTAAAAGCGAGAGACCGGGAAGTTCCTCGTTGATCAGGGAAATCAGTTTAGTATCTTCGATGGTATTCATCCATGCGCCGTTTTCTTCATCCCGCAGTTCTATAGATACAACTTCGGGATCGTCCGACAGCATGTTGAAGATTTCCTGAATGGTCAGGCCTATTGACTCTTCTATTGTAGACACATGCTTATACGAAAGATAAAAGGGGACATAAATATCTCCCAGCTTGACCAGTATCGCGCTCTCAGGTTTAACGGATTTCATGGTATATATTTCGGTACCAACATCGTGAGTGCTTGAAAAGTCCGGCGGTGTCCCCGTATACTCTTTTCCCTTCAGATCAAGCGTTACCTCACCCAGCTTTTCACCCTTTTTTGAAGCATTATCATTCTCATGGGACCAAAAACAGGAATAGCTGAACCATTCGGATGGACTATATGCATAACCGTCCAGATATACAACGGAAATGTAACTGGCTTCAATCATAGTGCTTTTTTCTGTATACTCAAATTCATCAACAGAGCCTTTTGCAGTATTGTTCGTAACTTGATTATTTTGTGTGGCAAAAATGCCAATGCCAACTGCAATAATAAGAACAAATAATGCGAGGGCAAACCGAATCCAGCTGTTTTTGTTACCTGTAGCTTTTCGGCTGCTTTGCAGAGCTTGTGCCGTTTCATAAAAATCCTCACCGGCTTTTACCTTGCTCATAGCCGATTGATATATCTCTTTAAGCATCATCAAAATCCTCCTTCAGCTTTTGTTTCAGAAGGTTGCGTGCCCGGTACAGCTGCGAGGCTACCGTCGCCTCGTTCCGCCTTAGCAGTGAGCCAATTTCAGAGATGTTATACCCCTCAATATAGTACAGGTGTATAACACAGCGGTATTTTGCCGGCAGTTGATACACGGCATTCATCACACTGCTTTCTTCTGGCGTAAACGGAATATCCTTTTCGTACAGGGACTCCGATTTTTTTAACCAGGATGTCTTCAGACGGTTTTTGCTCAGGTTTATTGCAACACGTAAAAGCCACGCTTTTTCATGCTCTTCGGTTTCGAAGACCGGCTGCTTTTCAACAAGCTTTAAGAAAGTATCCTGAGCGGTATCTTCGGCTTCATGCAAGTTTTTCAGGTACGAAAAGCAAACCCTTACAAGCATGTCGGCATAGCGGGTAACAGTACGCATAATTGTTTTATCCGTCCGGATTGATTCACCCATAAGGCACCCCATTCACTGAGAATACAATTGATGCCTGCAAAATATTGCATGCTTTCTAAAAAAATTTTGTGCCGCTGATAGTTAGATAAGAGCTCAGGAACGCACTGGATTTTCACAGAATCATGCTCTGGATTAATAGCTGATCGAACTAAACAGAAAGATTTATGGCGACGCACAGTAGCCATAAAATCTTCATAGTGTTTTCTTCGCAGTTATAGTATAGCACATGAACAGAATGCCCTACAATTATTTCATGGCAGTAAGCAGTTCCAGTTCATAACCGGTGAAGGCACACCCGGCAGGTTACTAAAAATCATAAAAAGATATGGAAAAAAACTTTGATAATCGTACAGATGAAATTAAGCCAAAAATTAATAGAAATTAATCAAAAAGCATCTGATTTACTTAGATAACATTCTATATATAGATCACTAACTTGAATTCATGCTCTACCCCAGAAATTTTTTCATCCTCATAACATTCTATACCATCTATTTTTCGCCTGACATAGTATCGTCCCCTGTCTGTTCCCGTTTCATAACAATAAGACGCTTGTCTAAGTTTCCCAGGGTGAGGTATTTACCATCCCCCGAGATAAAAACCTTTTCGGGTGAAAACCCATCAGGGGTTGAAAGCTTTTCGGCTTCCCAGGTAGTTCCGCCATCTGAGGTTGTCATGCACCAGGTTGTAGACGTTTTGTCAGGATCCAAATCTGTGAAGACGATCAATCCATTATCTTCATCGGAAAAGCTGATATCCGCCAGGGCGATTTTACTTTTATTCAGCCCCGGGTTTTTCGCTTTATCAAAAATTCCATACTCGCTAAAACCCAGATCTTTCTTACTCCAGGTATCTCCGCCGTCGGAGGTTGTAAAGAAAAGCCCGTCGTACTTAAGAATGTAGGCGTCTTGCGGAGTTCTCAGGCAGATAGCTGCGATACCTCTTGAGTCTTCATGAAGAGTAAGCTCTGTCCAGGTGACTCCGCCGTCTTTAGTGGCCGCGCAACTCGTAAGAGTGGAAATCCAACCGGTAGTATCGTCCAAAAAGTCGATATTGGAATGCGCAGAAAGCAGGTTGATGTCGCTTACCGCTGTCCAGGTTTTCCCTCCATCTCTGGTTACACGCACTTGATTCCCGTTCCCGCTGCACCAGGAAACGTCTTCATCAACGATATCAAGACAGTAGCGGCACATGGATTTGTTTTCACCCTTTGGCCATGTCTTTCCTCCATCGTTTGTATAGTGAATCTCACCGCCATATCCGACCGTAATACCATGTTTTTCATTCAGAAATCCTTCAATATACGTTTCATGCGAAATTTGAGTATCCAATACGACTGTCCAGCCACCGGTTGAGCTTTCTTCGGGAGATACTGCAGGGGAAGGTTCAATGGTATTGCTAGCCGGTTCGATCGTCGGCTGCACTGTGGGGGTATTATCACCTGAGCCTGATGTCTGAGAGGGCAGTATATCGGTAGAACAACCTACCAGCAAAGAAGCTGTAATGAGTATGATTATAACGATACCACCTAATATTTTTCTATTCACTTGAATACCTGCTCTTTCTATATACTTCAATTTTTAGTACCATGTTTTTGAATATTATGGTTGAATCAGCCTATAGCAACGCAAGCAATTGCAACCCGACGAGCGTAACTTTTTGAAGAACCTGTGTGATAGGAAAGGCACTGTAGCTGTAAAATTGATCGCGCATGCCAACGTGCTAATGTTTGCTGATGATAGAAATATGCGGATGAAGGATTGTGATCCTTCAATTACCTCCATCATAATGAGTTAACGCAATGGGTTTGCACGCAATAGATGCCAAATAAGTACAGATTAGTTATTTTACCGAATCTACAAGGATCAAGTATAAACAGCTTTATCCCAAGCTAAAGATTTTGTAGTAAACAAGCAAAATCTTTATATGTTATCATATACATAAAATAGCATATATATATTTGGATGTCAATTATTTCTAACCTCAGGGTTTTATAATTTGACAGACTATTTTATAATAATAATCGGCAGACATTAAAAGAACTCACCAACACCTCGAAAAAATCAGTCACCCTGTTCTACTAACACGGCAATTTCTATAGTTGAATCAGACCTTGCGAGGAAGAAATTTCGTAAGAACCGGGCCCGGCTTATTCAAAAGGTATATTTTGTGGATCCCCTTCTATGTCCCAAGTGTGGAGGCGGAATGAGAATCATCTCTTTTATCGAAGATGATACTACAATAAAAAAGATACTTATGCACCTTTATTTGTGGCTTCCACAAACCCATGACCCTCCATAAAAAATATGCGTACAACATGGGGACGGTTCTTTTGTTTCATTTAAAACAAGAGAACTGTCCCCATGTTGTACCCGTGTTTATGAGAGGGTTTCATTGCCCTTGCCGGGGCATTTACTTCTGCATGAATGAATGGCTACACCTGAGGATAATTACCTGTTGTGGTATCCGGCATTTGCTGAGACATACCGTCGGGCGGTTCCGGTGGTGTTGTGCCATCCTGCCTGTCCGGGGCTGTTTCGGGTTGTTCTCCCGGCATCAGTCCTGGCAGGGGCATGTCTTCGAGTGTTTGTCCCGAGCCCCTGCCAGGCTTGCCTCCGCCGGTGCCCCCCGGCCTCATCCCCCCACCGGGGATGAAGCCACGCCCCCCCTGCGTGACTCCATCCTTATTCAACCATGTTACCGAATTCGCTGTTGTAAAGCTGTTCACCTTCACTCCTCCCTGATATTGTGTTCCGGTATATAGCCCTTCGTTTAGCGTGCCTTGTGCAGTGCCTCCGGAAAACAATGTATATGTCCCATCCTTTTTCATGGAAGGTGACGAGATCAGGATGGTTTGATAAGCTTTTTCGGGTGCAAAGGTAACAACCTCTTTCCCCTTACTGTCCTCAACATGAACAATCGTTCCCGCCTTCTGTGCCGAATCATATGTCATCAGC
>JAAYJG010000415.1 GCA_012523055.1 Ruminiclostridium sp.
CTTTAGCATCACTCGTCAATAACAATTTGTTGGAAGTATTATGTTTTCAAAGAACATTTTTATTAAGACAAGCCGCTTAGGTATGGAAACTATGAAAAAAATTCCGGCTTATTGGGTTGTAATCATGCTATAATTTAGATATAAAAAAGCAATTTCCTATCTAGCTATCTAGGACATGGGTTTCATCGGACAGGTGGTCAAGATCATCCGCACACTGCCGAAGAACAGGATTACGCTGTTGTTCTCGGCCACGATTCCCCCGGAAGTCAAGCGAATTTGTACCGATTATATGCGGGATCCCGCTACCATTGAAATAGAATCCATGACGAAAACGGTGGATACTATTCAGCAGGCCTACTATCGCGTGAATCATAACGAGAAAAGAACCCAGTTGAACAGGCTGCTGATCACCGAGCAGCCTGAAAGCTGCATTATTTTCTGTAATACCCGCATTGCGGTGGATCAGGTTCAAAGCTTTCTAACCAGAAAGGGCTACGCATCCCATGCGCTGCACGGAGATATCGCCCAGGGAACACGCCTGAAAACCATGCAGCAATTCAAGGAAGGGGATTTTCACATCCTGGTGGCCACCGATGTGGCCGCCAGGGGTATTCATATCGATGATTTGTCTTTGGTGATCAACTATGACATTCCTATCGAAAAAGACAGCTATATTCATCGGATAGGGCGTACGGGAAGAGCGGGAAACGGCGGCCGCGCCGTCAGCCTGGTAACCGGTGATGATCTGATGACCCTGTACGAAATTGAAGAACATATCGGCGCCCTGATCGAAGAAGCGCCGCTGCCGTCGGAGGAAGCTTTCAACCGGCGGATGTCGGAAGCGGAGCATTGGCTAGAGGCAAATTCCCTGAAAAACAAGCCGTCCCAGCCACGAACCCGTTCTCGGGATGGTTCGGCAGAGAACCGGCAAAGAAGATCCTCAGGGCAGCAAAGAAGAACAGAGAACCGGGAGGCCGGACATTCCTCGGTACAGAGATCCGATACACAGAACCGCCCTGCTTATAAAAAGCATCAAGGCAAGGCTGAAGGCCAGAAGGCAACAGACCGCAGGAGTACCGGGAACCGCTCCATAGAGCTGGAAAATATTCCACGGGGAGTATCGGGAAGAAATGCCAATGCAGGACGGAATGTGCGGCCGTCTGAAACAACAGGACAGGCCAACCAATCCCGCCGCAGGCAGCCGTCCCGACAGCCGGGCGATCCTTCATCAGAACGCAGCCGGCCATACACCCGAAGCCCGGGCAATAACTCACAAGGGCCTGATCATCGTAATGTGCGGCAGGCTGAAGCATCCCAACCGGCTGGGAAGAGTGGTTCTTCAAATGTGCGGCCAAGCTATCCACGCAGGCAAAACGACCAACAACCATCAAATGTACGGTCAGGCAGTGAAGGTTACCGTCCACAGCGTCAGTCTGACACTGCGGGCAAGCGATCTTACCCGTATGGCGGCTCCCGCATTGGATCAGGCCCGGATCAGGGTTCGTACAGAAAACCGGCAACCAGCACAGTTCACGGTCAGGCCCATATGCACAGGGAGGAACAAGAACCAGGTACCGCACAGAAAAAGGAATCCCTGATCAAAAGAGTTTTCTATCGCCTGTTTGGAAAATAGGTAATGAACTGCTTTACTGATCCGGATGACATGCTGAATGGTTGGATACTTTATATTTTAAGACCAACTTTAAGGTATGGAACCTGGATGGAACCTGTTTTCCACTTCTGAAGGCTGAAAATCAAACGTGGTTAATGAAGCGCCCATCGGGCGCTTTGAAGCCTTCTGTCTGAAAGCAGTTTCCAACACGGGGCCAGCCACCTCCACAGCTGAAAAAAGGCCTCTGCTTCCTCCCACCGGAGGTATCCGTACGGATATCTTTCCTGCTTATGCGGTTATATTAACCGAAAAAGAAGATTCGTGCCAGCCCATTTTTTGTGGTTTGGGCTCCGAGCCTGCAATTTTTACTTTAATATAAATGCTTCAGCCTCGAAGGATTGAATTTCTTATTATTTACATAATCACAAAGGTGTTTTTCTAATTCTTTAATTGCCGTATCCTCGATTAGCATTGCATCCCGAAAGATTTTTGCAGCCTCCGGGATGTATTTTATATCATGAAGTGGTTTGCCTGTTAGCTTGATTTGCTTTAGTGGCGAGAGAGTCTCTGCCAGCCTGTGATATAAATGAGCCACATTTGCCAAATCAGGTATTTCTTTTATAACCATATCCATATAACTGCTTATTTCGGTTTTGATATCAATATAGGGTTCAAGAATATAGTATGCTCCATTATAATTGAAGTTTTGGTTATCAAAAGCTTCTAATAGATTTTGATATGCTCTTTTACCAGAGCCGTATTCAGGACTGACCTTGTATTCCGTATTCCATTCCCTAACCGCGCACTCAAGTGATTCCAGGAAGATATCTCTGTAATCTCTTTCAATAGCGCCTCCGATTATCTGGACAAACCAATAACCCTCAGACACCAGACCGAGATTATCAAAAAGCAGCACCTCATCCTCTTTACTACTGCTGTTACTAAAGAAAAGCACCTCTTCATCTTCATGGTATCCCGTATACAGACAGAATATTGACCTCTCGAGTTCCCAGCCGATGGCTGCTCTGCCCTCGTTTATCGAAGTGATAATTTTATGTAACGTACGCCTTTGGTATAAGGGAAAAGTAGCATTCATCGGTGAACCGGTATAGGTTTCATTATATATACCAAGGCTGTTAACGGCTTGCCAATTTTCTTCCTGCCAGGAGTACAGATCAAGCGAGCTTGGAAGAAGTCTCCTATGTATGACGAATTTGAATGCCATACCGGTCATGCCCGACAACATATATTTGGGTAGATGAAACAAGCCTGCTGATGTTAGTAAAGCGTAGAGGCAGTCAATATATGATCTGGGTCCCTTGCAGAAATTACCAATGTTCAATTTCTTTTGCCCCATTGTGCTCCTCATTCATTTATCATATTAAGATCGAATTCTCTTACCTCATCAAATTTTTTACCCATCGCGATATAGGCCTTGCCAGTTTTTAAGTTATATACAACCGACCAGACGGTTCCGTCCTGAGTGATGTCTGAGAGCAGCTGCATGGCATCTTCTTCAGAGAGTATGCCTTTTTTCTCATCCAGTCTTTCTACAGCCTTAGCATAGCGCTCGCAATATTTATTACTTGACTCCAATGAGAATATAAAGTTAGTACATGCCTGCCACGGCTCATCCGTTCTATATAATACTATCTCTCCATCAATATACTCAATTATGGCTGAATCTCCGTTAGCATCTGCTATCATATAATGAATAACTTCAGTATGAAATACCATATTGTATTCCTTAATTTTTTCTACAGCTTCATCAACTGTTGTGGCATAATCCAAAACAAGCCTTATCATCCCAACCTCATCTGTGCTTGGCTTTTCTGAATCAAAGGGCGGTTCGGCATGGGGGACTGTTAAAGATGCAATAGCCAATCCATATTCATTTACTCCATCAATTGTTATTCTTGGTGCAATTAATATATTATTATCGAATAGGGATTTATTAGGAGGATTATCCTTGTTATATCCCAAATAGAATAGGTCTGCCATAGATAAGGAAGCGTTCTTTCCGGGTGTATCAGTTAATAATACCGTTATAGGGTGGCCTAGCAAGGTATAATCCAAATTCCTGCAGAAGAGAGGATCACCCTTTTCATTTCTGGCAAAGAAACTGCTACACATTACGGTATTACTATCTGTTGTTGCAGAAGCAGAATCTATCGGTTTAAAATTTTTATCTACCGGTGAATAATCCAGGTTGTAATCTCCGTAATACCTCATATAATAAAGAGGATAATCATCAACCTGTTTAAGGCTCATGATAGTGAGCAGTCTATTTAAGTTCAGAAGAATAACAGTACCACAGATAACTACAAATAGTAATAGTAGGGTTATAATTATTTTTCTTTTATGCTTCATACTAATTTACCTCCATTTGCAAAACCTACCTCTCCATATATTATAAAACATCCGGTATGACACAAAATGTCATACCGGCCAAGTGGATTACAGTTTATCATATATTTTTTTACAATAATTCTTCAGCTTATCCTTTAGCCAGTTAGGGGACTTAATCTCATTCCACTGGTTAGAGATTATAAGATCTCTTATCAGCTGGTCTACATCATAGAACTCCACTTCATACAACCCTTCCTCAAGTCGTGTCAGTTTATTTCCCAGATTATTTATCATTACCTCGGTTTCCTTCGTATGAAGCACCGCTTTAAAGGGTTTTCTTCTCATATAGCCAATGTATTTATCAGGCTTGTAGCTCATATTATGGATAAATGTATTAGTGTTTTCTGACCACTTTTTAAGACGATCAAGACGAAATATAGCAAAATCGCCATACTCCTCGCAATATGCTATCAGATAATCATTGTCGGATTTACCGTATAGAGTATATGGGTGCAGTATCAGCTTAATAGGTCTGCCGCCAGGAACTATATAGGATACATCTATCTTTCTGCAATTTTTTATACATTGATTAAGCTTGTGAAAGAGTGATATTTTATCATCATTGATACTAAATACCGGAGCGATATTATTAGAATTCTCAAAATCAGATAGACTACGAAAAAGGTTTGCTATCCTTTGACTATTTTCATTTCCGTCAAAATTACTATACTTATATGCCAAAAAACTCAATACTTCCTTTTCCCTATCGGTAATGACAAGGTTAGGAAGTAAGAAGGTCATATCATCATAAATAAAGCCTCTTTTTGCCGCGATATAACTTATTGGTGCATTCAAGGTGTTGCGAAGATATTCCAAATCTCTGTTCGCTTGGCGTAATGATATTTCGAAGTGTTCAGCCAGCTTTCTACAGTTTGGATATTTGCTTTGTCTTATCTCCTGGTCGAGCCACATTATTCGGTGCACATTCGACATATGTATACCTCTCAGCTAATAGCTAGTATTCACACGCAGTGCGCTAATGAACACCGTTTCCTTGTGTTCAATCCTTTTACTTTGCCATTGGATTATACAGCACCCCATATCTTGCCGGGTTTACTTTTCTTTCATAATATGATGATATCGTATATTGTCGATTGGAGAAAGGAAAAATTTCGAAACCCTCCAATAATACTCCAGGGTTATGGTTCCGTAGTAGAATAACTGAGAGACAATAAAGGTTGAAGGAACGGAGGATTCATATGGAAAGTTTTATTGAAATCCGCGGCGCCAGGGAGAATAACCTGAAGGGAGTGTCGCTGAAAATTCCCAAAAACAAGCTGGTTGTGATTACGGGTGTTTCAGGTTCGGGGAAATCCACACTGGCCTTTGAGACGCTGCAGAAGGAATGCCAGCGCCAATACATGGCCTCATTGGGAATGGTTACGGATTTTCTGGCCAAGCCGAAGGTTGAATCGATTACTGGCCTGTCGCCATCCATCAGCGTAGATCAGCACCTAAGCAACAGAAACCCCCGCTCCACGGTCGGGACGGTCACCGAGGTTTTTACCTATCTTCGTCTGCTGTATGCCAAGCTGGGTGAAAGACCCTGCCCCAAATGCGGCACTGTGGTGCGGCCAGCCTTCGAGAACGGATCCGATATTACCGTTGGCCTGTGGGACTCGGAGGAAGAATTGCCTTCCGGCAATGAACAGGTAGTGAATGAAGAATCAAACAAGCAGGGCGTCGCCTGCCCGAATTGCGGACACCTGCTTGAGGAACTTATCATGGCCGACTTTTCCTTCAACAAACCCAATGGGGCGTGCCCGGCCTGCACCGGCCTGGGTGTTATCAGCAAACCCGATGCAGCCGCCATTCTTGATAAAACAAAAAGCTTAAGGGACGGCGCTGTGCTAAGCTGGGAGAAATCCCTCATCGATTTTTACTGTAATGCGATGATAGCTGCAGCGAAATATTACGGGTTTGATTTCGATCCGGATCAGCCTGTGCAATCTTTCGGGCAAATTCAGCGCGACTACCTGCTTTACGGCGTGAACAGCGAAGAATTTAAACGGCATTATCCCGGAATACAGCCGCCAAGCAACGCTTTCAAAGGGAAATTTGAAGGGATTATCACGGCGATGACCAGAAAATATGCCGATCACGAAATTGACGAAATAGCCCGTGAAAAGCTGGAGAAGTACTTCATCCGGCATACCTGCCCCGAATGCGAGGGAACCAGGCTGAAGCCTGAAAGCAGAAGGGTTATGGTAGCCGGAGAAACCATCACCGAGCTTTCCCAAAAAAGTTTGCACCAGTTGAAAGACTGGATGCAAAGGCTTCCCTCCTATACATCTGAACCCGGTCTTAACATCCTGCAGCCTGTTCTGGACGATCTTTCAAGCAGAATTCAACGGCTTTTGGACGTGGGGTTAGGATACCTTTCGATGGAAAGGCCGGCTGTATCACTGTCGGGGGGTGAAGCGCAGCGGCTGAGGCTGGCTTCCCTTCTGGGCTCGGGTTTAACCGGCGTGCTGTATGTGTTGGACGAACCCACCATCGGGCTGCATCCAAGAGATACCGAAAGGCTGATCGCCGTGCTGAAGCAGCTGCGGGATCTGGGTAATACCGTACTGGTGATAGAGCATGACATAGAATTGATGAAGGCAGCGGATTATATTATCGACATCGGCCCCGGTGCGGGACGTGAAGGCGGAACCCTTGTGGGGGTGGGAACCCCGGTGGAGATCAGCGCCTGTGAACATTCCCTGACCGGAAGATTTCTCTGCGGAAAAGAACAAATCCACATTCCTCCTTCCCGAAGAAAACCGGCAGTACCGGCCCTTGTCATCGAAGGAGCTAAGGAGCACAATCTAAAGGATATAACGGTTGAAATTCCGTTGGGACTGCTGGTTTCGATGACCGGCGTATCGGGTTCGGGCAAATCGACACTGCTGCTTGACATACTGGACAAGGCAGCAGCGCAGAAATACAACCACGCGGGTGAAATCCCGGGAAGATACGACCGCATTGCCGGTTGGGAGCATATTGATAAGGTTATCACCATCGATCAGGCTCCCATCGGAAGAATCCCCCGATCCAATGCCGCTACGTATACCGATACCTTTACGGCTATCCGCAACGTTTATGCCCATCTGCCTGAGGCCAAAAAAGTGAAGCTTTCGGCACGGCATTTCTCCTTTAACGTACCCGGGGGAAGATGTGAGAAATGCCAGGGGGCAGGCGTGCTGTCGATAAAGATGCATTTTCTACCCGAAGTGCAGGTAATGTGTCCTGCTTGCAGAGGGGCTCGCTTCAGGCGCGAAATTCTCGCTGTGAAGTACAGAGGCTTCAGTATTTCCGACGTCCTGAATATGTCCATTGAAGAAGCGGCAGGCCTGTTCAGCGGAGATGATGCCGTGGGTAGTAAGCTGAACCTGTGTAAATGATGCCTTATCAGACTACCTTAAACAAACAGTAACTTTTGAAAATGCTACTCCTGGTATTGTTTGCGC
>JAAYJG010000416.1 GCA_012523055.1 Ruminiclostridium sp.
CAGGTACATTCCATGGTCTTGGGGTCAAGCATTTGCAAAGATATCTGGATGAATTCTGCTACAGGTTCAACCGTAGGTTTTTTGGTTGTGAGTTATTTAACCGTGTTTTGTTTAGCTGTATCACCTCTCAAAAAATTATGTATACTGAGTTAACGTCATAATCATTTAATAGAATTGAATGTAGGTTCATATTGTAAAACACCATTTAAATTCATTAGTAACGGCAGTCTCCAAGCAACAACATTTTATTCGTTACTACCCACAGGTAAGCATGCACGGCTTACTGAACGAAGTGAAGGATCTCGTAATACCCCTGACAAGCACCTCCGTTGCGCTCAGTATGACATCACTACGTTAACGATAAGACAAATACATTGCAGCAACTTATGAGCTTATTAAGTGGGGGTATAAACCGTAACTTTTGTTCAATAGCGCATGGAATCAGGAAGAACAAGGTGTAGACAGAAGCGGAAAACTTTATTAAAATAGATTAGGGCTTCAATATTGGAAGATATTTTTCTATCCATTTCAGCACCTTGGAAGGGAGTACATTTCAATGCCAGACAATAAAATGCCCGAAGAGAAAGACTTTAACATCATTCCGGTTGATATCGAAGCGGAAATGAAGCAATCCTTCATAGATTATGCCATGAGTGTCATTATCGACAGAGCGCTTCCAGATATCCGCGACGGGTTGAAGCCGGTTCACCGAAGAATTCTTTATACCATGCATATCTCGGGATTTACACCCGACAAGCCACATAGAAAGTCTGTCGCGACGGTCGGTGAAGCCTTAAAAAGCTTTCACCCCCATGGTGATGCCGCGGTTTATGACAGCCTTGTGCGCATGGCACAGGATTTTTCATTGCGCTACCCATTGGTGGACGGGCATGGAAACTTTGGTTCCGTAGACGGGGACGCCCCGGCAGCTATGAGGTATACCGAAGCAAGAATGTCCAAAATTGCTTTGGAGATGCTGCGGGATATCAATAAGGATGCGGTTGATTTCAAACCCAATTTTGATGATCACGAAATTGAACCGGTTGTTCTTCCTTCACGTTTTCCAAACCTGCTGGTCAATGGCTCTTCAGGGATTGCTGTCGGCATGGCCACCAATATTCCTCCGCATAATTTAACTGAAACCATAAATGGTATTATTCAAACAATTGACAACCCAGATATCGACATTAACGAGCTCATCGAGTACGTTAAGGGTCCGGACTTCCCTACGGGGGGTATTATTCTTGGAAAAAAAGGAATCCGGGACGCCTATATGACAGGCAAGGGCAGGATTGTTGTCCGTGCGGTTACTGAAATTGAAACCTATAACAATAACAGGCAGCGCATTGTGGTTTCTGAACTGCCTTATCAGGTGAATAAGGCAAGGCTGCTTGAAAAAATTGCTCAACTTGTAAAAGATAAAAGGCTCGAAGGTATTTCAGATCTGCGCGATGAGTCCGACAGAAGAGGCATGCGCATGGTTATCGAGCTAAAAAGAGACGCCAATGCCAATGTAGTACTGAACCAGCTGTTCAAAAATACGCAGCTGCAAGATTCTTTCAATGCGAATATGCTTGCTCTGGTTCAAACGCCCGAAGGAAAATTTGAACCCAAGGTTGTCAATCTGAAGGAAACCATTGTTCACTATATCCAACATCAAGAGGATGTTATCCGCCGCAGGACCAAATATGATCTTGAGAAGGCAGAGGCTCGGGCTCATATCCTGGAGGGGTTGAAAATTGCGCTGGATCACCTGGACGAAGTCATTCACATCATCCGGCACTCCCGCACCGAGGCTGAGGCGAAAGAAAACCTGATGGAGCGCTTCAAATTTAGTGAAAAACAGGCGCAAGCCATTGTGGACATGCGGCTCGGCCGTTTGACAGGGCTGGAAAGGGAAAAGCTGGAACAGGAGTATCAGGAGGTTTTAGCAAAAATAGCCTGGTTCAAAGATATTCTGTCCAAGCCCGAGCTGGTTCATAACATTATTAAAGATGAGCTTGTCGATATTAAAAACCGTTATGGTGATGAAAGACGAACAAAAATCACCATTGACACGGATGATATTGAAATGGAAGATTTAGTGGACGACGAGGACATTGTTGTCACCTTAACCCATTATGGATATATTAAACGTACCACCATTGACAATTATAAAAGCCAAAGGCGCGGGGGTAAGGGGATCACCGGTTTGACAACGCGGGAAGATGATTTTGTTACGAATATCTATACAACCTCCACACATCGCTACATTTTGTTCTTTACGAACAAGGGCAAGGTGTATAAGTTGCGTGCGTGGGATATTCCCGAAGCAGGGCGCCAGGCAAAGGGAACTGCCATTGTGAACCTTCTGGAAATGGATGCCGATGAAAAGGTGAATGCGGTGATCACATTAACCGGTGAAGAGAAGGGGATGTACCTGTTCATGGCCACCCGCGGGGGAATGGTGAAGAAACCACCTCTCGAGCAGTATGTCAACATTCGTAAAGGGGGCCTGCTGGCTGTATCGCTGATAGATGACGATGAACTGATAGAGGTACGCCTCACCGACGGCAGCCATGACATCCTGTTGATCACGAAAAAGGGCATGTCCATCCGCTTCAGAGAAAAGGATGTTCGTCCTATGGGAAGAACATCTCAGGGGGTTATCGGTATTCGTCTGGACGAAGGTGACGAGGTTATCTCCATGCTGCGTTATAACCAGGATACTACCTTACTGGTAGTAACCGAAAACGGTTTTGGAAAACGAACAGAACTGGAGGAGTATAAGGTACAGGCCCGCAGCGGAAAAGGTATACTCACCTATAAGGTCACTGAAAAAACCGGTATATTGATCGGTGCCAAGCTTGTGGATGAGGAAGACGACATCATGCTGATCAATATGGATGGAAACATCATCAGAATGCATGTAGATGAGATCAGTATCCTCAGCCGTGTTACCCAGGGGGTTACTTTAATGAGAACCAATGAAGAGAATAAGGTTGTTTCCGTCGCCCGTATTACAAAAGAGATGATAGAGGCTGAAGAAGAGGGTGAGGAAGAGTAGAATTCTTCGGCAGGATCTAAACCTGTTGAACGCAGCGAAAGATCCAAGTGACATTCATGAATAAAAGCCTGCATCGGCAGGCTTTTATTGATCACAGATGACAGGTTACGCCTGCTCATCTGTGATCAATCCCACATGATTCAGGTACCGCCAAACGACACGGAACCTTGGTAGGTTTCACAGGAGTAACATCAAAGGTCACCATGGTAAGAAGATTTTAACATGGGGTTGACATAACTTAATTGTCGTGCTAGTATGATTAAGCCGTATTTCGTGGATCGGGAATTCACGAGTTCTATTGAAGGATATGCCAGAGAATTTGGTAGAAAAAAGTTAATCTGAAGGTGTTGACAAACAGAAAACGGCATGATAAGATATATAAGCTGTCGCCGATAATTCCTTAAACATGCTGTACAAGCGTGGTTCAGGGGCAGGTGACAAATCGGCGGAAGCCGAAGCTGGACATTGAAAATTGAACAATGCAGGTGCGTGCAAAACACGCACAGGTATGTGAAAAACATACCATGGAAAATGACGAATCCGTTAATTCAGATAATAACGTTTGGCGCAGCAATGCGCGTGA
>JAAYJG010000417.1 GCA_012523055.1 Ruminiclostridium sp.
AACCTGCTCCCTGAGTTTATTTTCCTTATTCCGCGCATTGCTGTGAGCCTTCTTCGCTTCGCTGTTGCTGCTATCATCTTCTTTACCCCGTTCCTTACCGATATCCTCTTTCTCATCCTCTTCCCGTCTCTTCTGAGGTTCTTCAAGAATAAATGGCTCCTTTGAGTTTTCCGGATGAAAAAGAAAGATATCCCTGATGAGCGATTTGATATTCTTCAAAGACACAACCTCCAGACGATGTAACTGACCAATTAGAATCACCACACCGTTACAATCTTTACCATAGTTTTAACCATGAGCCTGAAGGTTATGCAGACCGCTTTTCAGAGAATACGCCTAAGGCCCTTGCCTCAGAGTACATTTTCAGCAACTGCCTATAAAAGAATAAACTTGACAGCTAACAATTGTTATCCTATAATTTAGATAACGTTTGTTAGCCAGAAAAGAAAAAGAGGAGAACAAGACCTATGAAAAACAATACATTGGGGAAAATCAGCTCAGCATTATGTGGTTTGTCGGTTTTGGCTTTTGCCATTTCCATGGTATTTGGTACCAGTGCAATATTTGCCAGTTGCCTGTCAAGCACTTTTATTGCTCTCAGCTTTGTTCCTTTTATGATTGCGCTTTATTCAAAAAACAATCATCAGGAGCATAAAGCGTGCGGTCTAACCGGGGTTGGTTTCGCAATTATATATGCCGTAATCATATTTTTGGTCTATTATGCCGAATGCACTACAGTTCGCATGAACCCCCATTTAAGCGCAGAAACCTTGTCCATTATCAGTTATGGGCATTTAGGCAGTTTGTTTTTCAATTATGATTTACTGGGCTATTCTTTTATGGCACTGTCAACCTTTTTGATGGGCTTGACCATACAGCCCAAAAAAAAATCGGACAAGGTTTTCAAAGCGATGCTGATGATCCATGGTGTGTTTTTTCTCAGTTGTTTATTCGTTCCCATGTTCCCGATTTTTACTGAAGGATCAAGTAATGCCGGTGATGCGATGGGAACAATTCTATTGGAGATATGGTGCGCATACTTTCTGCCGATTTGTGTTTTGGGCTACAGATTTCTTGATGAACTGAACTGTTAATCACTAAGGTTACCCGGAACGTGCTTGTTGGAGGGTTTATGGCTCAGAGGGAATCAATTAAAACAAAAGATAAAATACTTCAGGTTTCCATTTATTTATTCGCGGAAAAAGGGTATGGAAACGTATCAGTGCGAGAAATAGCAAAGGAAGTGGGCGTCAAGGCAAGCTCGCTGTATAAGCATTATGAAAGCAAAAACGATATTCTGGAAAGTATTTTTCAGTTATTTCGGGAAAGCCTGAGCCTGACCAACCTTCCCGCAACGGGTCTGAAGGATTATTTGAAAACGGTCTCCCCCGAAGAATACCTGAACCAGGGGTTTGAGCTTTTCAGGCAAACCATGTGGAAGCCAACCATTTTGAAGATTTCACGGATCATCACAACCGAGCAGCAACGAAACCAATCGGTAAAGAATTTCTTCGTCGAGGAACTGATCCGTAAACCCCATGAACTGATGCGGCAGGTTTTCGATATGATGATTGAAAACGGCTCGGTGGAACAAATCGACACCAACGTCGCGGCGGAAGAATACAACGCTTATATTATTTACCTGTATTTTGAACAAAACTACCTGAAAGATGCGCCTGATGTGACAGAAATTGAGCAGAAAATGAAACAGCACAATGCTTTTTTCGCCAATCATGTTTTAAAAAGAAAATAGGCTTTGCCATAATCAATGAGCGCTTGCACAAGTTTTACGCTTGTTCAGGAGCGTGCCAGAGGAAGATACAACAGGAGCATACCCACTGTAACGTTCCCCAGTAAGGATAACCCCAAGCACCGTTGGGCTTGCCGTACATCATTCCTCCTCAATCGGGCACTCCTGAAGAAAGCAGCTTCTTTGTTTGATACCATATGCATTTGTATTACACGCATGATACGTTTTGAAAGTGAAAAAAGTTCGAATTGTTTCAAGAAAGCAACTAAATATTTCAGAATACAACCCGCACTGTCGTTCCTTCACCAATGCTGCTTTTAAGGCTGATACATCCTCCATGAGCCTGAATGATTTCCCTCGCAATCACAAGCCCTAAACCGGAGCCGTCATAGGAATCGTTTGTACTGGTGCCGCGGTAATACCGCTCAAAAAGCTTCTCCTGTTCTGCCTGCTCGATTCCTTTTCCATTGTCATTGATCTCAACAATGATCTTATCTTCCTGCCGAATGCGTACCCATATTTCAGTATCTTCTTGATTGTGTACCACTGCATTCATCACCAGGTTTATAAACGCACGCTTGAACAAATGCGGATCATATTCAAAGCAGATATCTTCGGTTTCAGTATCAAAATGGATATGACGGCTTTCATAATGGGGATCATTCAGAATGCCAATAACTGTATCCCTTAACAGCTCCACAAGGTTCCCCGCTGTCTTCTTCAGGGGAAACGCTTCGTTTTTCAGCTTTTGAGTCAGCTTCAAATCGTTGATGAGTGCATCCATATATGCGGACTTTTCCAGAACAACCCCGATATATTTTTGCAGGTCTTCATGGGTGAGCTCCTGGCCTGATTCATACAGAAGCTCGCCGTACCCCTTGATGGATGAAAGCGGCGTTTTCAGGTCGTGGGAGATGTTTGTAATCCATTCCTCCCTCATTCTTTGAGTCTTTTTCCGCTCCAGTTCACCCGCCTTGAGGTTTGTTGCCATCTGTTTCAGGCTTTCATAAACATCCTTGTAAAAACTGTCCTTTGGAAAGTCCACATCATAGTTCCCCCCTGCCATGGCGGTGATGCCGTCGGTCATTTTAACGACCGGTCGGTTCAGCCTGACGGCAAGCAAATATCCCAGAATCAATGCAACCAGCAGTGTATCCACGAGTGAGACTGCCTGTTGGCTATCCAGAGCCATGAAATAGTTCATGTTGTAATATACGATGGTCTTCAAATCAAAATCTGGGCGTGGAACACCAATCACATAGGTCATCTTTTCACCTTGATTCGGGCCGTCAGTCAACATATCTGATACAGTCATGACATAATAGTTATCCATTTTCATCGGGTTTTCAGCCGCTTTCTCTATTTCGGTCAATGTATAGGTTCTTTTTACTTCATTTGGTTTGTTAAAGCTGCCGATCTCTTCGCCGGTACTGTTGATCACCTGTATCCAGCCATTCTCATCCGTGATGGATTCCACGATATTCTGTGCGATTATTATCATTTCGCCGGAATTTCTATCCGTGATGGAAAAAGAAAGCTCTCCATTCGAGAAATCATTGATGCGTATGTGGTCATCAGTTTTAACGGTTACAGCTACATTTTCTGCATCTGTTGCTGAATAGCTTTCCGAAGTGTTACTACTGAAAGTTGCCACAGAAAAAATACCATTGAATACCTGCGTCGTACTGTACTGCTCGTATGAAAAATACAGCGATATAAGTAAATTCACAAAGCTTGATATAATACTGACTGCCAGCACCGCCAGCATAAACCGCAGGGTTATTTTCCATTTCATAGGCTGCCTCCTTTACAGTCGGATTCTGCTATCAGGTCGTTTTTCAACTGTCCTTAGGCTCGACTCAATAGTAGAGAAAAACCAATTTATACTACCAAGCTCCATTACTTGTCAGCCAACGCTTCGGTCGGTCTTCACCGACAGCTTGTATCCCAGTCCCTTCACTGTGAGGATAAGAGCCGGATTCCCGGGATCCTTCTCCAACTTCTCCCGCAAATGCCGGATATGAACCATGATCGTATTGTCATCCCCCATATACTCCTCACCCCAGATGTTTTCATACAGTTTCTTTTTGCTGAGGATATGGTTGGGGTGACGGGCCAGTAGTGTTAATATCTGAAACTCCTTGGCTGTTAAATCCACAGGTTGTCCATCCTTTGTAACCTCTTTGGCCTGCCCGTTGATGGCGATATTGTCAAACTTCATGATTTGGGACAAGAAATCCCTCTCCATGTACTGCTTCCTTCTTAACTGTGCACGAATTCTGAAGGTCACCTCCTTCAGGCTGAAGGGTTTGGTGATATAATCGTCCCCACCGATACCCAGTCCCAGAATTTTATCGGTTTCCTCCTCCTTGGCTGACAGGAACAGAACAGGCTCATAAGTGAACTCCCGAAGCTTTCTGCACACTTCAAAGCCATCTATGTCGGGCAGCATGATGTCCAGAATGATGATGTCGGGCTGAACTTCACGGCATCGTTGAATGCCGTCCTTCCCGGTATGGGCTGTATAAACTGAATGAAAGCCCTCTTTGGCAAGATAAACCTGCAATAACCCGCAGAGCTCCCGCTCATCGTCAATGATTAAAATTTTGTTATGATAGCTGCTGCTATAATTATTTTGCTCCATACCCACCTCAGGTGCATTTCGTGCATGCACTTCCTCATTCTAAATTAACACAGAGAACCTGCAGATGGCAATAGGTGGCAGGGGATGCATCCCCCGCCACACCCAACTTTGCCTATTCCTGTAAGCTTTACATCTTGGGGGGGTGATTATTCTCCAAGATACAGGCTTACCTTTTGCTGAAGTGTTTTTGCAACATCGGAAGCACTCTTTTCCCCGCTAAAATAGCTACCGGTTTCAGTTTGAATCATACCTAGGATCTTTTGATCCATATGGCAGCATGTCGCAAGACCGTCCACATAATCCAAAAGCTGTGATATCTCGTCTTCTGAAAGAGCAATGGGGGTTATGGGTTCTACACTGCCGGTGCTAACCGAGAAACCCATCCCCGGTGTGGTCAGAAGTTTATTGTTTTTGTCAGCCTTATCGCGCAGCGCTTTTTTGCTGACAGGAAACCCTTTAAGTTCATCCAGGCTTTGTATTTCATCCGATAAAAGTATTTTGATGAAGTCCCAGGCCTGTTCCCTGTACTTCGTGCTGCCGTTGATGGCAAAAACCTCGTTGCATTTGAAGGAACCGCCCCTTTGGGACTCATCAGGCATATTGTGCACTCCAAATTCTCCATCCAGCGCAACCTTACTTGCGGATAGCATCATAAACTCGCCAATGACCTGCGGACTGAACATCACCCTCCCTCTCGCAGCGGTTTCGATTAGTGAGCTAATTCCATCACTTGACATTTTTTCTGTGTTCATTCCAAAGCCTTTGGCCATTTCCAGCATCTTTTCAAACTCACCGGTGTCAAAGGATGCCTTTTTGTTCTTTACGTCAATGAACCTTTGATAAGCTCCCATAAGGATGATGTTTGCAGTATCAGGAGGAACAATGTACACCCCGGACCCATCGGAAGAATGAGCAGTCATAGTATGAAAGCTTTCCCATGTCCAGTTCGCCGGATCAAAAGAAACCTTCTTTTCTGAAAGAAGCTTCTTGTTGGATAACATCGCTATCCCGGAAACATTCACCGGCATCACAAAAAGCTTTCCATCCTGTTTCATGGCATCGAACAGATTGGTGTAATAATTATTATTTTTGAATGTCTTATCTTCTTCCATCATTTGAGAAAGATCAACCAGCATGCCCTTTTCAGCATATTTTTCATAGGGCAGGCCTTCAACACTGAGAATATCAGGGCCCAACCCACTCATCAGCTCGGTACCTAAAGTGTTAATATATTGCTCATCATACTTTCCTTTACGTTTTGTGTCTCCGACCTGCTCAACGGTAATACGATAACCGGGGTTTTCCTTATTGAAACTGCTGACAGCCACATCGATCATTCGGTTTGACGAAGGAACCGAAAGGGTTAACGGAACCGTGTCGGTATTGCTGACCTGCTTCAAGGAATACTGATACAAACTGAACTCTGCTGCTTCGCCTTGCGCTGCATCCTCTGCCACCATGCTGTTCATCTGTGATTCAGACGCCAACAGCCAGATGGTTTTTTCCGAATCAATCACAAAGTCTCTGGCTTGAAGCCCTGAAGCCAATATCGTATGTTCCTTGAAATCCAGGGCTTTTCCCGTATGCTTACCGCTTGTATCGAATTTCTCCACCCCGTCACCGGTAAGCAAGTATATACTCCTGTCATTTGAATCGCATCGTATTGCAGAGATCTCCCCCGTGTAAACACCCTCTTCACGCCTCGGTTCAAAGGGTGTGGTCCACAGGTTTTCACTGGTGGTTGGGTTGAACTTTTGCAAAACATTCTGGTAATCCGATATCTGGCTGCCATAAAGCAGAACATTGTTATCTGCATCTGTTTGAACCGTTCCCATATACATGGCTTCGCCCAGTGTTCCTTTCTCCTTTCCTTCCTTATCCAACATAAGCACATTATCAATCATTCTGGATAAATAAATGTTTCCTTCTTTATCAACAGCAATGCCGGTTATGGTTTTTTTGTAGTCCTCTTGATCGGTATAGGATAAAACCCCAAGCTCAATGGTTTGCTTTACAATTCCATTGGGATCCGCAATATGAAGCTGTTGATTAATTCCACTTTCATCGGGTGTACCGGTAACGATATACAGATTGTCCTGCGAATCAAGTGTAAAAGTGCTGACCTGTCCCTTGAGTTCACAGGCGATTCTATTCTTCAGTTTACCATCTGCCCCAAGCACAAGAAATTCATGCTTTTCGGTGGCAGTATTCAATTCTTGAGAATTCACCTCTTCTCCAGCGCTGCCTGGAATATTCTGAATGACCAATTGATTTTGTGAATTTACTTGCATGGAACCGGGTTGGATTATATCCTTTACCGCTCCAAATTCCTCCTCGACATACTTCATGGATGGTACTGAAGGATCCACCTCTTTGTTTTTTTTGCAGGCAGCTGTTCCAATCACCAGCAAGACTGCTGCAATAAGGCATAATACTTTTTTAAACAATGAAAACACTCCCTTCGTTCATATGGTGCTTTTGTATTTTTGTGATAAATCCAGTGGCAGTTAAAAGCCACAAGATTAAAATACCTTCGGTAAAAACCTGCAAAGGCAGATCGGATAAAGTGCAAAGCGCGCAAGCCGCCAGCATGCAAATTACCTGCAGAACTCCTGCTTTTCCCAGCATACGGCTGATGGGCATTCCCTCGGCTTTTGCTCCGTCCAAAATATAGTTCTGTAAAATATGAGAAGATTTTTCAATGTTTCCGGTTTGACAGGTGCAGCGAGATATTTCTCCAACCGTGCGTTGTACGGTTAGACAGGCATTTCCCTGCCATACCAGAAAGAAACCAGGCAATAACGCAAGCCTGAAGACCGCGCCTGAAAACAGGTCGGCTGCTTGCAACAGCTTAACATTAATGGGTGCCCGCTGCTCAATGCCTGAAAAAAGCTGGCGTAGGCTTTCCTTCATCAATTCCATGTATTTCTGACCTTCCAGTTTTTCACCCGGGATGTATTCAGCCGGAAAATAAAAATCAAAACTGTTACGGCTTAATAAAAGGATGAGCGACGTAATCGCCGCAATCGGAAGAATTAGTTTTAAAACGTATTTAACAAGAACAGGCCAGAGCGCTTGATCCTGGCTGTAAATTGTGCGTATTCCCCTTATCTGCCGAGCAAGGCTGACAAATATTCGCAGCATATGAAAAAACCATAATATAGCTGCAATAAGCCCAGCTGTGTAAACAATCAGAAACGGCCTTTGTATAATGGACTTTCCTGTGAGCACAAAATCCGTCACGATAAACTGGTTCGTATCTGCTCCTGCCCTTTTCAGTGCAGACAATATCTCTTCTTCGTTTCCTCCGAAGGTGACGCTCTCATCCGCCACAAGCTCAACAGAATCGATATACGCCTTTTCATCAAGCTCAAGCATGGTTTCAGCCGGAATTATTATATCTGGTAAACCAGGCTGAATGAGTGTATTCAGAATATTCTTCGAAGTTTCGAAAACACCTGTGATTCGGAAATTCTCACCGTAAAGCTCCAGCTCCATTCCACTTGCATCAACTGTTCTGAAAAGCTTCCATGCAAAATTCTCACTGACAATGGCGGTTTTCGAAGCACTGTTTTTGCGCGTGGTTGGAAAAAAGCAGCCATCCATAAACATAAAAGTGTGAAACATCGGATATGTATTGTCTGCTCCTGCGACCGCCGCATCAAACGTCTTTCCGCTCCAGTCCCGAGTTTGCTTTTGAGCCACGGTTTTTACGGTATAAGTAACAAGCTCGTCACCATATTCCTTTTTCAGAAGCTTCATTGTATCCGGGCTGAGAGGTTCATCTGCCCTCCATTCCGGTTTCACCTCCGCGCACACCTTACCCATGGAGACCACCCCAAGGATGTCTTTTAAACCTTCAGACACTCCGTTCGTCAAAACAAATCCGGCCGTTACCAGCAATAACCCGGTAAACAACAGCAACCATCCCGTTTTCTCTGTTTTCATCACAACACTCTCCTGTTGTATATTGCTTATGTAACTGAGCATTCACATCTCGAATCACTTCTTATTGCTCCCAAATGACACGCATGTTGTCGGTAAGGGGTTTGTCACTGTTTCCAATAACTCTGTCGTCCCTGTCAAGGCCCTGTACTACGGCAGTTTTTTTATCATCCGACTCTCCAATGGTCACGCGAACCATCCGGGCATAGATTTCATTGCCAAGGTAACCTTTTTTCTCTTCCGGGATATATACAAAGTAGCCGTTGTTATCTCTGCCGATGGCTGAATTGGAAACAAGGTGCTCATAAACCGCTGATCGCTTTTCAAACCTGGCCGAGCCCTTTTGCCCTTCGCTCCACCCTTCTGAAGCTATCTCCAGTTCAACCTCCATCTCTTCTCCCGGACTGTTGCTACTGTTTCTGAATTCAATCACTTTCCCCTGGATTGGCTGCCATTCATGCCCATCCAGGACAATCTCCGCCTCATCTCCCGGCTTCAATTCATCAGTCAGGTCCTTATCCATCAGACCTTTTAAACAGTACCCCTTCGAAATGTCCATCAGACTGTATAATGGCTGTGACTGGCCGGCTGTCTCGCCTTCCCTGCAGTTCACCGCAGAAATGATCCCGCTGAAGGGTGCTGTGACATCACACGCCTTCAGTTGCTTCTGCAGCTGGTCGATCTGTCTTTTTTGAATTTCCATGTCATAAAGAAGGCCCTGGGTTTCCATCTCATTTTTTTGAGCTTCGGCTTGACCCGAAAGCAATGCATCTCCTCTGTCGCCGATGGCTTTTTCAAGCGCTCGCTGCGCATCGTCAAGCTTTCTGGATGCATTCTTCAGGTTTTCCCCGGTTTCAGAGCCCTGCTCCACCAGAACCTGAATACGCTCATAATCGACCTTAGCCCTTTCCAGTTGAATCTGAGCCTGTTCAATGGCTTCATCGTAGGATGCAAGATCAGAGCCTGATTTCAGCTTAAGCAGCTCCAGATTAATTTTCTTTTGCTCGTACCGGTCGGTTTCATCCAGCAGCTGCTTCTGTATGCCACTTGTATCAAGTCTTAGAAGCGTCTGACCCTTTTTTACCTGATCGCCTGTATGGATTTTAACCTCCAACACCTGCATGGCAGATGGTATAAAGAATTCAAAGTTCTTCTTTGCTACAATTTTCCCATCCATTTTGATCTCCCTGACGATAGAGCCCCTTGAAGGCCATTCCGTCCTGACCCTTGGGAGAGATAGATGATTGATGGTGTTTGAAAGAAAGGCAAGGGCTGCCATAACCCCTATAAATACAACCATGGCTTTTGTAACCTTTTGTTTTCTGCTCGCTGCGAATGTCTCATCTGTTTCACGCATATTGGCATATGCCTCCTGTTCATTTCATTCCTGCTTTATGCTTTTAGTCCCGACAGTCGAATCCCATCTACCAGATAATTCTCACCGTACAGGAAAACCAACAGCATTGGAGCCATAGAGATAGAGGACGCCGCAAATGCGATCCCCCGCTCATTGTTGTTAATGGTTGACAGATAAACCGAAAGCATCGTTTTCGTATGATCCGTCAGGAATATCAAGGGCTGTTCCACCATGTTCCAATTATCGATAAAGACCAATATCGCCAGTGATGCGATACCCGCTTTGGACATGGGCAGTACAATCTTCAAAAATATCTGAAGGGAGTTTGCACCATCCACCACTCCTGATTCACAATAGGCATCCGGTATTGAAATCATGTACTGTCGAAGAAGGAATACACCAAAAGCACTGAATACACCCGGAAGGATGATGGACATGGTATCATCCAAAAGGGCAAGCAGGTTGGCGATGATATAGTTCGGTACCAGAGTGACCTGATACGGCATCATCATCACTACGATATAGATAAAGAACAGGGCATTACGGCCTTTAAACGAAATTTTGGCAAAAGCATAGGCCGCCATGGATGCGACGGCGATTTGCCCGGCGACGATGGGCACAACGACACCGACTGAATTCCAGAACAAAAAATGATATTGGGTTTTATGTATCAATACCTGATAATACTGGTTGATGGTGGCCAGGTTCGGAATCAGCTTTATTCCATGGTATAAGGCATCGGGGTTAGCGCCTGAACGCAGGTTTTTTGTCAGTGTGGAAAAATAGGAATAGTTGATCTCTGCTTCACTCATCAGCGAATTTGTCAGCGTAATCACCAGCGGTAAAATAATGAGGACCGCCGGAACAGCCGCAAACACTGTGAGAAGGCATTTAGACATGGTACGGCCTGCTATTCGCATGATTCTTGAGATTCTGTTTTTATGTATTATCCTCATATCATACCTCTTACCCCAATAAGATAACTGTTGTCTACTCCAGACATTTCCGGGCAAAACCTTCCTCTACCCCATAAGCTGGCTAGTAAATAGATTTTCCAATCTTCCGCTCCATGGAAAACACACAGAAAACCAGCAATACTATCAGCAGTGCCATCAAATATGCCGCAGACGTCAGCTTCTGATAATCCAGCGAAGCAAACATGTTGTTCATATAATGCTGCAGCATGTATATACTGTCATGAGGATAATCACCGGCCAGCATCCAGGTTTCCCTGAAAACCTTGAAGGAATTGATGATCGACATTATCATCACAAAAAACGCAGTCGGGGTCAGATAAACACAGGTGATACTGGTAAACTTTCTGAAAAAGCCAGCACCATCTATCTCCGCTGACTCGTAATATTCCACCGGAATATTCTGCAGCCCGGCAAGGAATAAAATCATATTGTAGCCTGCATTTTTCCAGAGATAAACAATCACAACAACCAGCCTTGCCCAATCACTGCCCAACCAGTCAATGGTCTGGAAGCCCAAAGCATTCAGTACGTAATTCACCGTACCAGTCGAGTTAAAGAGGATCTGCCATACCAAAACAACAGAGGCCACCGGGATAACCAATGGAGTGATAAATAGTGTGCGAAGTATTCTTTTCATGTAGATCTTTCGGGCAAGGAGCATGGCAAATCCCAGTGAAAAAGCCATGTTCAACGGTACACTGACACCTGTGAAAACAAACGTATTCTTTGCTGCGTTTAAGAATACAGAGTTATTCAAAAGATTTGTATAGTTTGCCAGGCCAACGAATTTTCCGTTGATGGGACTGGAAACCAATGAATAGTATCCCCCCGCAAAGAACGGAAGAATGTAGAAGATAGAAAACCCGGCAAGGCTCGGAGCTAAAAAAAATAATGCAATTCTTCTGTTTCTGGCGGCAGATTTCATGGATTTTCCCTCCATTTTGTTTGGTACATTTCCAGTATAATCCCCCATGCTTAATTCATTTTTCAGCCAACCTTAAGTTTGCCTTAATTTAATCGACAATAGCTTTGCTATCGCAATGTCATGAAAAAGGTTCACTTTAAGGAACCAACAGTGTACTGGCCTTACCATTCATTTGCGAACATCTTTTTGGAAAGTGGAGTTGATATCCGATATATTCAGGATTGTTAGGACACCAGAGCACAAAAACAACTGAAATTTTTGCTCATGTCTGTACCAGCATTATACATTACTTGAAAACGCACTTGACGATATACCATATTTTAGAATAGTATAAAATTACTTATATGTCATACGTCGCAGTTCGCACCTCCATGTGTACTTAATACGAAACCAGGACAGGAAAGAAGAAGTTCGGCGGGCAAAATGGGAGGTAGCGAAAAATGATGAAACGAACATTAGGATTTATGTTTAGAGTTGTAGTGACAGTAATAGTCTACGTCATCGCGGTTATGATAGCAGGGGGGATTTTATCTTCACTTGGGGCTACTTTGCCTGCTGTTTCTGATGAAATGAATATACTATTTGCGAAATTATTACTATCTAGAGTAGTTATTGGAGTAACTTTTTGTATAATAGTTAGTTTTATGGAATTATCCAGACTGAAATTATTGTTTGCGGCATTAGCAATATTATTCTTAAATTTAGCATCAGTTATTTTAGAAGGTGCGTATTTTGTACCAGGAGTTATTACAAAACAGATGATTTTCCCCTTGTTAGTGCAGCAATTAATTATTTCTATAATTATGTCTGGAGTAATTGCTTTATTATTTGGTGTAACAAACAAAAAGAATATACAAGATAGCAGTCCTAGCCATTCACTTATTGGATGGGTTTGGCGAATAGCCGCATCAATGGTGTGTTACATAATTTTCTATTATTTATTTGGTAAGGTTAACTTTGCATTATTCACAAGCTCATATTATATGGATAATATGGGTGGATTGGGTATTCCATCACTTATCGATATTGTTAAGATTGAGTCTGTCAGAAGCCTGTTAATCGTTTTGTCGGTGATATTTATAGCTATTTCAAGTATAGATGTCAGGAAAAGAGCAATCGTGACTGGACTGACTGTGTTTTTAATAGGAGGCGTAATGCCGCTTGTTCAGCAGTTAAGTACACTACCTACGGCTTTAGTCATCGCAAGTGTTATTGAAATATTATTTCAAAACTTCCTGACGGGAGTAGTATTAGTAATGCTAATTGAATACAAGGGGCAAAATAAATCAAGGGCGACCATCTGTGGCTAATGAAAAGTTCGGTGGTCGGTATACCGCACCTGAATAACGAGTGGTTAAAGAATGGTAATTTGGGATTAAAGGAGATATTTGACGAAGGATACAATAATTTTGCATCAAAAGCAATCAATAATGATAAAAACATAGCAAGGTACCAAACTTCAACAGCGATTTCGTTCTAGGTCTTAAGCAAATATATGGATAATTAAAAGGAGCCAATATGCAACTAAATGAAATATGGGAGCAGCGCATAAAAGACAGCGGCGTGGATTTTGTTTATTTTGTGGATATTACTATGTTACCAGCAGAAATAATCGAAGATTACTCTTGTGCTGTTCTCTTTGGTAAAGCATTATCAAAAGAGTATATTACTACGCTTAGAGCTGGTCAAGAACCAAAACGCAAAGAGTTTAATAACACCGAGCATAAGATGGATGCTCTTGCTGTAAAAATTGCTGACCGGTTAGAAGCAGAAGGGTATAAAAGTATTGCCAAGTTGAAAACCGGACGTCTGCCGCATAAAACTGTCGCGCTCAGAACCGGATTGGGTTTTATCGGTAAAAACAATCTGCTGGTTACTAACCAGTATGGCTGTGCACTGGTGCTAGGCAAGGTCTTGACCGCAGCTCCCTTTATTACCATGAGTGAAGTGCCCAAAAAGCCGCAATGCGGCGATTGCAACATCTGTGTCAATGTGTGTCCGACCAATGCTTTACTCGGTAAAACATGGAGTGTTACGACTACCCGTGATGAAATCCTGACTAGAAAACTCTGTACTTTATGCCTGAAATGCATGATATGGTGCCCACATACAATGGAATACATAAAAGCATAATCCACATAAGAATGTCTTTGTGGTCTTCAGTGGCTGTGTAGAACAGGGAAAACAACCACTACAGCCATTGTAACCCATTTATTGGTATTCCTCTCGTGTAATGAGTGTAAGTTCCCAAAAAATCATTTTTTTCATCTTGATTAATCCTGCGAATCTGTGTATAATAAATTACGCGCACGGGCGATTAACTCAGTTGGTAGAGTGTCACTTTGACGTAGTGAAAGTCGGGGATTCGAGTTCCTCATCGCCCACCAAGAGCCTTTCAGAAAATGAAAGG
>JAAYJG010000418.1 GCA_012523055.1 Ruminiclostridium sp.
CGTATTCTTTTGCCAGTGCCAGACATTTACGGGCGGATTCCAGGTTGCTGGATGGGTTCACTACCCTGACAACACCCTGCTGGCGAATTCTGCCCAGAACCTCGGCACGGTCCTGGTCAAATTGTTCATCATCGTAATGAGCGTGTGAATCAACAATCATCATGCTTCCTCTAAGAGAGCTGACAGCCAACGGGGATGTCGTCTGAAACCGTGGCGAGCACCAGCCGGTTGTCCTCTTTGTCCGTAGCCGCCAGAATCATCCCCTGGGACTCGATGCCCATCAGCTTGGCAGGCTTCAGGTTTGCAATCAGAATTACCTTTTTGCCTACCATTTCCTCGGCGGTGTAATGCTTTGCAATGCCCGACACCACCTGCCTTGTTTCAAGGCCGATGTCCACCTGCAGCTTTAACAGCTTGTCGGATTTTTCAACCTTTTCACAGGAAATAACCTGCGCAACCCTGAGATCCAGCTTTGCGAAATCATCGATGGTGATCTGCGGCCTCAGCTCGGGCAGTTGTTTCTTCAGCACAGGCGCGATAGCCTTTTCAAGCTCTTTCAATTCTTTTTCCAAATCAATTCTTGGGAATATGACCTCACCGGGCACAACGGAGTTCCGTTCCATCCTGCCCCATTGCTTTGCGCTGTCCCAACTGCGGCAGTTTTCACCAACCCCAAGCTGCTGCCAGATTTTTTCAGGCGTTTCAGGCATGAAGGGCTGTATCAGAATAGAGACAATGCGCAGACTTTCGGCCAGGTTGTACAATACCTGCGCCAGCCTGGGTTTTTTGCTTTCATCCTTTGCCAGGATCCACGGAGTGGTTTCATCGATATATTTATTGGTTCTGGATACTGCTTTCCAAATTTCCTGCAACGCAGTGCTGAACTGAAGCTGATCCAAAAGCAACTCTACCTTTTGCGGTGTTTCCATGACCACCCGCATCAGATCATTGTCCTGCTCGTGAGTTTCCATGGTTTGCGGCAGTGTGCCGCCAAAATATTTCTGAATCATCGCAACGGTTCTGGAAACGAGGTTTCCCAAATCATTGGCCAGATCGGAATTGATGCGCTGTATCAATGCTTCGTTCGAGAATACCCCATCGGAGCCAAAGGGAACCTCTCGCAACAGGAAATACCGGATGGCATCCAGCCCGTATTTTTCAATCAACACCACCGGGTCGACCACATTACCCTTGGATTTCGACATCTTCCCGCCTTCAAGAACAAGCCAGCCGTGGCCATATACCTGCCTGGGCAGCGGAAGCTCAAGGGCCATCAGCATCGCAGGCCATATGATCGTGTGAAACCTTACGATTTCCTTGCCGACCAGGTGTACATCCGCGGGCCAGTAACGGTGAAAATGCTCATCATTGTCTGACAGGTAACCCAGGGCGGTGATGTAGTTTGATAATGCGTCTATCCAGACATATACCACATGCTTATCATCGAAGGTAACCGGAATGCCCCATTTAAAAGATGTGCGGGACACGCACAGGTCATCCAGGCCGGGCTTGATGAAGTTGTTGATCATTTCATTTTTTCTGGAAACAGGCTGAATGAAATCCGGATGCTCCTCCAGATATTGCATCAGCCGATCCTGATACTTCGAAAGACGGAAGAAATAGCTCTCTTCCCGGGTTAATTCAACGTCCCTGCCGCAATCAGGACATTTTCCGTCCTTGAGCTGGGTTTCTGTCCAGAAGGATTCGCATGGTGTGCAGTACCATCCCTCATATTCGCTTTTATAGATATCTCCCTTGTCATACAGCTTCTTAAAGATTTTCTGAACAGCCTGCACGTGCTCGTCATCGGTGGTGCGAATGAACTTGTCATGGGTGATTTTCATCATCCGCCACAAATCTTTGATGCCAGCAACGATCTTATCGACATATTCCTGCGGCGTTACCCCTTCCTTTTGGGCAATCCGTTCGATTTTCTGGCCGTGCTCATCGGTTCCCGTCAGGAACATCACATCATAGCCCTGAAGCCTTTTGTACCTGGCCATGGTATCGGCGGCCACTGTCGTATAGGAATGACCAATATGAAGCTTCCCGCTGGGATAATAGATGGGCGTTGTAATATAGTATTTTCCTTGTTTCACTATCGTTTCCTCCCGTAATGCACGGTTTATCTGTTTCTATACTAACTTAATCCAACTCTTTTTTCAAGACAAGGTTTACCAGAAGCCGTCGC
>JAAYJG010000419.1 GCA_012523055.1 Ruminiclostridium sp.
ATTGTCATTGACGCTATCACACATATTATCAATAAAAACATCAAGAATGTTACGGTTGTCGCAACTGCGAGAAATGGCCGCGAAGCCATTGAAAAAGCGAAGGCCAACCATCCGGAAATCATTCTGATGGATATTCGTATGCCGGGGATTAACGGGATTGATGCTATCTCTGAAATCAAGCGGATTTATCCGGACATCCGCTTTGCCATCATATCGGCTTACGAACAGTTTGAATTTGCCAAACAGGCCATGGAACTGGGCGTGGAGCATTATATTCTGAAGCCTGTGAACAGGACGGTATTAATTGAAACCATTTTGAAGATGATAAGCCTCATTCACGAGCAGGAGGAGAAGAAAAAGCGGGAGCTGGAAACCATTGAAAAGCTGGAAAAGGTGGTTCCCTACCTGGAGCAGGGTTTTATTTACTCCATTTTACTGAATGCCGAATTTGACGAAGAGCTGCTGAAGTACATGGAGATTCTGAATATGAATCAAACCGGCGGCTACATCCTGATCATGCAGTTTGGAGACGGAGAAAAAGCCGAAGCACTGTCAAACAGGATTGGATCGAGCATCATCGGGCAGGAGAATTACCCTTATCTGAGGGACATCTTTAAATTCAAGTGCAAGTGTATTGTAGGGCCTGTTCTAATCAATAAAATCATCGTATACATTTCCAGCGACCGGTTTAAGAACGAGTATGAGTTCCGGCTGCAGACCATCGCCCTCGCTGAGGATATCCTCAAAAGCGTACAAAAGAAAATGAATATGGAATGCTTTATCGGAATTGGCAGCTGTAAGAAAAATGCGGATATTATCATCTCATACAGCGAGGCTGCCAAAGCGCTTAGAATGAACCGGGGCGAACCAATTTCCCACATTTTGGACGTCTGTGGGGAAGAGGAGAAATACATGCATGACATGCATGCCGCCACCAATATGGTTGCCAAGATAGAGATGGGAAATGAAGAAGGCGCGGCTGCGGCTTTTTCAAAGATTACCGACAGACTGGTGCATTTTGAAGGATTAACCTTTGAACAAATGCGATCTTTTCTGATAGAATATATGGTGATGGTACACAGAAAAGCCATGGAAGCAGGTGTGAGTGAAGATTCCTGCCTAAAATATGATGATTATATCCAGGAAATGCTGTATATCGAAAACATCGAAAAGCTGACCTCCTGGTGTATGAATCGTATCAAATATATCACCCGAAAGGTCCAGACTGAAAAATCCGAAAAGGGAAATTGTATCATTGATCGTGCCAGAAACTATATCCGAGAGAATTTTAAAGAAGAGATCACTTTGGAGGAGCTTTCCAAGACGCTGAACATCAGCCCGCAGTATTTCAGCAGACTGTTCAAGGAAGAGACGGGGTATAATTTCATCGAGTACCTTACATTTATACGTATTGAACACAGTAAGC
Source organism: Ruminiclostridium sp. (assembly GCA_012523055.1). GTDB lineage: Bacteria > Bacillota > Clostridia > DSM-8532 > DSM-8532 > JAAYJG01. The sequence continues at coordinate 1,427 of JAAYJG010000419.1, forward strand.
ACCTGATGCAATCCACAGATATGACCATCAAGGAGATATGCTTCAGTGTCGGATACGGAGATCCGAACTATTTCAGCCGGTTGTTCAAAAAAAATACAGGGCTGTCTCCAACCACCTATACCAATTCGAACAGGTAAAAAAGGAGGACAGAGAATGAAGAAAACCCTGAAAAAACTGTTGTTTCTCGCTATGGGGCTTCTGGTTGCCGTGAATATGTGCTCTTGTGGGGATGGAAATGAAAACAGAAAATCAGACGACGAAGATAAGATTGTCATCGGCATGGTGATTGACGGCCTTGTCATTGAAAGATGGCAAAAGGATCGGGACATATTTGTTTCCAAGGCCAGAGAGCTGGGGGCGGAAGTGATCGTTCGCAATGCCAATGAGGATACCGACAGACAGGTTGAATTGATTTATGAAATCATCGAGGAGGGCATTGATTGTCTGGTCATCATTCCCTATGACAAGGATGGGTTGAGCCAATGCGTGAAAGCCGCAAAGAAGAAAGGCATCCCGGTCATATCCTATGACAGGTTGATCCGAAACGCGGATGTGGATGCCTACATTGCCTTCGACAGCGTCAAGGTGGGCCAGCTGATGGCAGGTGCGTTGTATGAAAAGGTTCCGGAGGGCAACTATATCATCATCAATGGTTCACAGAAGGACAATAACAGCTACCTGTTCAACAGCGGCTTCAAAATGGCCCTTCAGAAAGGGATCGACAGCGAAAATATCAGCATCCTCGACGAGACCTGGTCTGAAGACTGGCGTGAAGAGGAAGCTTATAATACAGTGGGCAAGGCAATTCAAGCCGGTCATGAGATTCATGGTGTGATCGGTGGTAACGATCGGCTGGCTGAGGGGGCGATTAAGGTTTTGTCTGAAAACAGGCTGCTGAACAAGGTTGTGGTGGTGGGTCATGACGCCGAGCTGTCAGCCTGCCAGCGGATTGTAGAGGGCACACAGCTGGCTACGGTCTACAAGCCTATCAAGGTTCTGGCAGAGGGGGCCGCGGAACTGGCGGTGAATATGGTAAAGGGTAAGAAAATAGAATATACCCATACCATCGACGATGGAAAGTATCCTGTCCACACCATACAGTATGATCCCATTTTGGTAACAAAGGATAATATGGTAGAAACGGTCATCAAGGGCGGCTTTCATACGATGGAAGAGGTTTACCGGAACATTCCCAAAAGCGAATGGCCTGAAAAATAAAAGGATAATTTTTTGAACTCAAGTGTGCAGCTTGATGACATTTGTGCAAACGGCATTTATGAAACCAGCTTTTAAAGAATCATGCGGGATGGGGTAAGATTCTCCCGGAAGCGTTTTGTTATGTGCAAAACGCGGTTGGATCTCTTCCGCAAAAGGATGTAGTTCTTGATGCTTGGAGGTGGCGGTCATTTCAGCTGGGATAAAGGATGGTTTTCATAAAAAGTGGCTCAAATTCCGTAAGGAAGCTATGGTCATCGGTATTATCCTGTTACTGATATTGCTGACATTATGGGGATGGTATCTGAAAACCAATCAAGTAGAGGTATTTGAGGCCGGAGGGCTGAAGGAAAAGCAGGAGCAACAAACAAACCGTGCTGTACCGGCCAGTAACGTGGAAAGCTCCAAAACAGATTTATCAAATGCTTCCGTAAAAGACCAGCCGCAGCAGGTTAAAAATGCAACAGATCAAAAACCGGAAGCTGGTACCGTTGAAGAAGTCAGGAGCGGCCCGGCAGGAGTCCAGGCAAAAATCAATATCAACCTTGCTTCCGCTAAAGAGCTTGTCGCGCTCAATGGCATCGGGGAAGTAAAGGCAAAGGCAATCGTTGCCTACCGAGAGCAAAATGGTGCATTTGAAAGGATTGACCAAATTCAGGATGTGAAGGGCATCGGGGAAGCCACCTATAACAAAATCAAGGATTGGATTACTGTAAACACTGAGTCTCCGTGATAAACTGAAATAAGGCTTTTATAATTTGCAAAAACGATCTATAATGGTTCATTGGAGTGGATAAAGCTACAAGGAGATGTCGATATGATAAAAATTACGTTAAAGGACGGAAGCTGGAAAG
>JAAYJG010000420.1 GCA_012523055.1 Ruminiclostridium sp.
CTAACACCGCGGGCGAGCTTGCCGGTTCTTTTCTGGACGGAAATATGGATAAGCTCACCACCGGCGGTGCCTGGTTTGGGATTATCCTGTTCTCACTGCAAATCTATTTTGATTTTGCCGGTTATTCCGATATGGCGATCGGAATGGGGCGCATGATCGGCTTTCATTACAAAGAAAATTTCAATTATCCCTATATCGCAAAATCCGCTACCGACTTCTGGCGCAGATGGCATATCTCGCTGGGCAGCTTTTTCCGCGATTATTTGTACATACCCCTTGGCGGGAACAGAAAACGCCATATTCCAAACCTGCTCATCGTATGGTTTCTAACCGGCCTTTGGCATGGCGCCAGCTGGAATTTTGTTGTATGGGGCTTGTTCTATGGGGTCTTGATCATAGCCGAGAAGCTGTTCCTGGAAAAATGGCTGAAAAAGCTTCCGGCCTTTATTTCTCACGCATGGCTGCTGCTGGCTGTGGTGGTGGGATGGGTGTTTTTCTACTTTACAAAGCTTGGAGACGCCATGCGCTACCTGGGTATTATGTTTGGAGCCGGTAACAGTGGTTTTCTCAGCCTTGAGGACAAGATTCTGATCACAAACAATATCTTGTTTGTAATTGTAGCAATGATAGCGTGTACACCTCTTGTGTCAAAATTGTGGGAGAGGGTTCAAAAACGGACAGAAAGCTGGAAGTACGGGGAATGGATACCAGCCCTGGGGCACCCCGTTGTTAATCTGGCTTTGCTGGTTTTATCAACGGCATTCCTTGTTGGAAAGTCTTATAATCCGTTTTTGTATTTCAGGTTTTAGTATGATGAAGCAATTATTCACATGGATGCGGAATATCACAAAACATAAGCAGATCATCAATATCGCTGTTTTTGCGTTATGCTTGTTTCTGGGCGGCCTGTTGAATTTACTGTCAAAGGATCAAGCCGTATCCGAGCAGGAGAACAGGGCTCTGGCGCAGATGCCGCAGTTTCAACGAGAAACGTTTTTGAACGGGGAGTACTTTACCGAAATTGAGAACTATTTTGCCGATCAGTTTTTCTCAAGGGATTTTTTTGCCGGCATCAGTAACGATGTCCAATCCCTGATGGGTTTTCCCGGCGCGCATGAGGTTCAGCTGGTAGCCTCCGATGGGTTCAACGTGTTTGAGGAGCATATTGCCGTGGACCCAGTTGAATCAGCCCTTACAGCACCCATGGACACCGACGCGGTTATTTCGGATAACTCCGCTGAAACAGTGGCCACGCAGCCAGGTACGGGAGTGCCGCGCAATCCAGCCGGATCATCCTCCACTGGGGCAGGCACCGCAGCACCGAACAATACAGTTGAATTATCCCCCGCCGGAGCAAATGCCACAGTACCGAACAATTCAACCGGATCATCCTCCACTGGCCCAGATGCGACAACACCAGACAATCCAAACGGATCATCCTCCACTGGGCCAGACGCGACAACACCGGACAGTCCAAACGGATCATCTCCCGCTGGGACAGACACCACAGCACCAAACAATCCAGCCGGATCATCCTCCACTGGGTCAGATGCGAATCCAGTCGAATCATCCCCTGCAAAACCTGATCTTGCTCCTTCGCCAACAAGCAAACCAGCGCGCGATGACGAGGGAAAAACTATCGGTAAGGTCTTAATTTATAAGGATGCCGCATATGCGCTGTTTCCCTTCAGCCAGGACTCCGCCAATTACTATGTAAAAACCCTTAACCAGTTCCATCAGCAGGCAGGAGAAGGGGTAAAGGTCTATTCCATGCTTGCGCCAACGAGCATGGAATTCCTGAAGGAAGAGAAATTCCAGGAGTTGACCGATTCACAGAAGGACACGATAGAATATGTTAATGCAAGGCTGAAAGGGGTTGTTCCCGTGGACGCCTACACCCCTATCCTTGAACACAGCGACGAGTATGTCTATTTCAGAACCGACCATCATTGGACTGCACTGGGGGCTTATTATGCCTATACCGGTTTTACACAGGCTGCCGGGCTGGAGCCGGTTTCCCTGGATAAGTACCAGACTGATGTCATTGAAGGCTATATAGGCTCCATGTATGAAACCACGGGCAGCAGCAACCTGAAACGCAACCCGGATAGCATTACGGTCTATAAACCCTTCACAGAGAATGAATATAACATCTATTATGGCTCGGCGATAAAAATGAAGGTTATTGACATGTCCCATGCCGACAAGAAGATTAAGTATCGGGTGTTTTTAAGCGGTGACAGGCCTTTGGGAATTATTAAAACGGATGTTGCCAACGGAAAGAAAATCCTGGTCATCAAGGATTCCTATGGCAATGCGATGGTTCCTTTCCTGCTGCCGCATTATGAAGAGATCTATATTGTTGATCCGAGGCAATATGAGAAGAATATCTTCAGTCTGGTTCAGAATAACGATATTCAGGAGGTGCTTTTCCTGAATTATGTTCCCATTTTAAGCTATTACGGATATATCGACCTGATCGTCAAGGTGATGGAAGCAGAAGTGAAGTAAAACACAAGAAACACAGGGGGACGGTTCTTCTGTGTCCCCTTGTGTTCCATACACTTTATGTAAAAAAACAATTTGACTCAATAACGGCAATGTGATAAAATTGAACTAATACGAATCTTTATCAGGGTTTTATTTCCAATAAATCCAAATTGAATCCTGTTAAAGTCAATAAAATAAGCCGAGTTCATTTGTATGAAGCGGGGGACCCAACCACGGGGCGAATTCCATCAGGATAGGATAACTCTTTCAATCCGAGCCCGTCAGCTAACCTCGTAGGCTGTGAAAGAGGAGTATAATGCCTGTAACCATGGATATACTCCATGGTTTTTTTGTTCTCATTTTACAGTGTTCTACCTTCATTCAGCACATTCAACAAATGAAGTTTTAGGCTTTATTGCCTTGAAAAGGAAGCGGCGGGCACCAGACGGAACATCAGAGCCAAAGCGAGATACCACCGCAAAACAGTTTCCATTTTATGGGGGAGAGGAGCTATAAACATGAATGTAAAGAAAAGAAAAAACAATTTACTCATCAAAGATTATGCAATGATGGCGGAAGAATGCAGCAAAATAGATCCGGAACTTTACACCAAATATGAAGTGAAAAAAGGGCTTCGGGACATTAGTGGAAAGGGTGTTTTGGCCGGCCTTACAGAAATCGGAGAGGTTAGTGCCTCCACTGTTGAAGGTGGACAAACAGTTCCTGCACCAGGGCGACTGATATACCGGGGAATGGATATCAATGACCTGGTGAATGGGTTTATCAGTGAACACAGGTATGGATTTGAAGAAACTGCTTATTTGCTCATGTTTGGCAGGCTGCCCAACCATTCAGAATTGACAGATTTTGAGGGATTGCTCGCACAATACAGGGGTCTTCCCAAAACCTTTGTCGAAGATGCGGTGATGAAGCTTCCAAGCAATGATATCATGAACCTTCTTTCCAGAAGCGTGCTAAGTTTATATTGCTATGACAGCCATGCAGATGATCTTTCTATCGAGAACGTTGTCCGGCAATGCCTGCAGCTTATCGCACAGCTGCCTTCGCTGGCCGCATACGGGTATCAGGTCTTAACCCATTATTATCAGGGAAAAAGCCTGGTCATTCATGCGCCGAAGCCTGAATACAGTACGGCTGAGAATGTGCTGCATCTGCTTAGACCGGATTCGAAATTTTCCCAATTGGAAGCCATCCTGCTGGATCTGGCTTTGGTGCTTCATGCGGAACATGGCGGAGGAAACAATTCCACCTTTGCCAACCATGTGATCACCTCTACGGGAACAGACACCTATTCTGCCATGGCCTCCTC
>JAAYJG010000421.1 GCA_012523055.1 Ruminiclostridium sp.
ATCAAAAGTCTGTGAATTTACAGTGGTATACGCATTGGAACTGATAGATGCATACCAGACAGCTTCCTTATCGCTGTTAAGGTTTACACTCAGGGCTCTGTCATCTGACATCAAGTTTACATTGGAGATATCCGGGCCGGTTATTTTGTAGGAATACCATCCGTTCGTACCTTCCACTCCCCCGGTTCCACCTGTGATCGTATTGTAACCGCCATAATAATAATCGTAGGGGGACTGTGATTTATTATTGGAGATATCCAGCGTGTATGGATTGGTTGCCAGCCAGGTCTCTGTTTCTGACTCCATTGGGGTATTGTAAAAATAATAGTTTAAGTATGCAGCAGATCTTGAACGCTGATCCCCATCATTGCCATGAGGGTCACCGGAAGGCTGTACAGTTCTGTAATTATACTTGATCAAGTCATCCGCATCATACTGAAGGTTACTGTAGATTGTTTTTGCAAGATCCAGACTCAATGCATCGGTTACGCATCCGTCATTGTAATCATTCAGTGTGTTTTCCACAATAATCGCGCGGGGTGCAAGTGTGGCAACCAAATCGTTCTGGTCAAATGGCAGGCGTGTTCCATAACCATATGCCCCGTCAAGCTTCTTGTAAAAGTTTCCAGGTGTCAGGAACCTGCGGAAGGTTTCCGTTTCACGAACACGGTTATGACGAACACTGTTGGCCATAAACTCGGTACCAAAAGCGACCTGGTTTGCAGCTCCGTTTGGTGCCCACTGCGTATCCGACCAATCATAAGCCTGCCCTGCATATACATAACGCCATGGTGAAGGGCCTGTAGCACCTGCTGCACCCGGAATGCAAACATCAATGCGTTCGTCGAAAACTGCCGAAACAAAAGCATATTTTCCATTGATCGAGAAGCCTGTTACCGCCAGTTTGTCCGCAGCCACTATTTTTCCGGCTTCCTTACCGTTGACGATGGTTGTATTTCCAATTATCAGCTCCAGCGCGTCAATCGCCCGGGAAACACCCCATGCTGCTGCCATTTCGCTGCTGACTTCCTTCAGTGCGTTTTGCCCGTTGCGGCTGTATGGGAAAAATTCATAGAATATACCGGAACGTGTGCCCCAGGCGTATTCATTTGTTCTATTGTCGCCACCGGTCACTGCAGGTGCCTTTAAAACCGCAATTCCGGCATCAAGGTATTGTTCAATGCGACCATCAAAGCTGATAATCACAGGCACATTATCACCATGACCGGCTGCCGCAAGCTGTTCGTCCGAGGGCATAAACACTTCGAAGTTCATCGGTTTGGTAACCTCGCCATAAGTGACTGAAGTGCTGATCTTCAGGCAGGGATAAGCTGTTTCCCACCATCCGGCAGTACTGGAATCACCAAATTCCACACCGGTAAGTATCATCTCATCCGGAGCCTGAGGTTTATATCCGTATTCGTAAAATTGCGCAAGGTCTAATATTTCAGCGCGTCTCTCCTGCCAATCCGACAGGGTTTTTACCATACGGTCACTTTGCCCATCATTGCCAAAGAATTGATAGGGGTTTGGCAGTGTAAACTGGTCGGGCAAATCCATGGGGTCTGGGTATCTCGTATCCGCCCAACGCAAACTGGAAATTGCGTTCTCCAGATTTATGGCAGCTGAAGGAAATTGAGCATATACAGCTTGATATACAGCCTGTACAACTGTGTTCGACTGTTGAACCAGTTCATTGGCATGAGTAACAGCTTGATCAAGAGCCTCCTGTGATTCTGGTGTCCAAACCCCCTTCGGGAAACGAATGGAATCCAAATATTGCAGGTTGTTCAGGATCCGCCATGAGCTGAATGCAAATTCATCTATACCATTCCAGCCAGTCAAGGTAACAGTGCCCCAGTCTACTGCATTTGGGCGTTCATGATCATACTCTTCATACAGTGAATCCTGGTTATGGCTCCAAAATGTATTTGAAGAACGGTCTGGTCCGGCGGGATAAACCGTCGTATTAAATTCAGATCCGAACCATGGGTACCAGGGATTCGGTTCCTGAACGGTACGCGCGCTCATTTGTTGCACATTGCATATCTGGACATCCACACCGAACTGGCTTCCATTTTGTGGCTCTACACCTTCAATATGCAAAGCCAATTCCACATTATATCCATTTGCAGTCGGTTTGGCAGAATAGCTTTTGAGCCGGTTTGTAAATTCAGGATGATTCGGATCGGCATGAACCGATCCCAGGGAAGGAATGCTTTGATTGCGGAAATATGTCAAGTTCCCGGTGGAATCAATCGTAAAAACTGCTGTTGTGTCGGTTTCATAGACCACCTTTTCATTATACAGGTCAAATCCGAAAACAACACTGTCCCGATCTTTCGGCACTGCAGGCTTCGAGGTCATCGCACCTCCATTTGCCGCAGCAGCCCCATTGTTTTCAGGAGTTTCGTCGATAACCTCTACAAACAGGTAAAGAACAGTTCCATCCCATATGGAACGCAAGGTACCTGTTGCCGGCTGCGCAGCAGAATTATCAGCATACTGCATATTATCAAGCACCTTAACATGCCCTATATTCGATACAGGTGCATTGTCATAAGCCGTATCGAGTATACCATCAACGGAAATAGCATTTGTGGTAAAAATAGAGTTTAGTGATTGTCTGGGATAGGTTTGTTGGTCGTAGCTTCCCTGATAATAAACAAAATGGTTTTTGTCTCCCGGGTTGCTGTAACTGTAAGTGCCCAGAGCCTGGATGGGAATTGCAGCAAACATTGCTACGATGATGAGTGCAATGATTCTTTTTTTCATACGACCTCTCCTTCTCTTAAATTTTTTTATTGCCTGGAAATTTGAATGAATCAAACTTTAGCGGTTGTTGAAGGAATGCAGTTGCTCCTGGTATTCAGGTTGCTGTCCGCAAATATCTGCCTTCTCTTAGAATAAGCCGGACAATCTGTCAGATTGTACATTTTGTTTACCCGGTAGTGCATGGCTTTGGCATAAAGTATTTTCAATAACCGTTTCAGGATCATAATAAGAACTTACACCGGTAACCTGCTTTGCTCAACCAAGATATCAGACATTACACCCAAAAAATCAGACATAAACTCTCGAGTAGTTATAAACAAGGGGTGAGTTGCGGGACAACGGGCGGGGCCCAGGTACCTTGTTCCAGGGAACGCGCACGCTCCGGCAGGGGCGGAGCGACGTGTTTTTCGGGATTGTCATGACAATCCCTATGCTTGCTGCGGTCTTTATCACCCTTCAATAATGAGGCATTTTGAACGGCGCTTTTTGCCCGCTTTTATGGAAAGTTTTACAATTTACATTGAAAAGTTACAAATACTTGTATATAATGTAACATGTTAAACTGTATTCACAGGGAGGCACGGCAGATGAACAGCATAAAGGGCTATATCTCCATCCGGGAAGCGTCCTGCAAATTGGGCGTGTCGGAACGCCGCGTCAATCAATACTGCGTACAGGGGCGTATCCCCGGCCTGACGCGTTTTGGGCACTCATGGGCTATCACGGAGGACGCGGAGAAGCCGTAAGACCCGTGCAAAAGCAAGGGAAAGCTATGGTGTGACAGTACATGAGCGATAACAAATAACCGCTTCCCACAAGCAAGTTGTGAGAACAACGACGCCCATTATGCTTGAAACAAACGCCTATGGCTCAAGAAATGTGCGCCGCGAACTGGATGTACCAAGCGGCGGCTATGGCAAAGTCGTTGTAAAAGCAAATGTCTTTCAACCGAAGCTGACGGTTTGGAAATAAAAAATTCGTTAATAAATAATTGAAGGAGAAGGAGTATGAAAAAGCTGTTTGCAATACTGTTGGTCTCAGTAATGGTCTGTGCTCTTACGGCGTGTTCACGGCAATCATCCGAGCCTGCAAAATCTGACCCTGTACCGACGTTGGAGCCGAAGAAAACGGTGGTTTTTGCAGACCCTTTGTTGGAGAAAATGGTACGCGTTGCCATGAACAAACCGAAGGGTGATATCACACTCTCCGAAGCGGAGGCGCTCACGGAACTAAAACTTGGCATCGAGTGGCAGCCGGAGCCCGCCCCGAACTCACAGATTACGGACATCTCCGGTTTGGAGAATTTCAAAAATCTCGAAATTCTTGAGTTGTATTTCCACGCCATCACGGATATATCGCCGCTTGCGGAGTTGACATCACTTAAGCAACTAATGATTGGCGGCAATCCCATAGCCGACATATCGCCGCTTGCAGGGTTGACAAAACTTGGCTCGCTCACGCTTTTCAACTGTCAGGCACAGGACTATACCCCGCTTGCAAACCTGACCAGCTTGGGTATGTTGTTGTTGGAATACTCGACGATAAACGACGTGAGTATGCTATCCGACTTAACCGAGCTTTGGTGGCTGGGGTTTGCCAATACACAAGTCAGCGACGTATCGCCGCTTGCCGGACTTACCAATCTAAAGAAACTACAGTTGGCAGGCTGCCCCATCAAAGATTATTCACCTCTTGCTGCTGTCTACCCCAAACTTGAAGAAAAGGATTTCTCCATGATATCCTCTCTCAAGGAACTGGGCTTCGTCATGGACGATGGCAGCCATATCGCCAGTTATGATCGGGAGAATGTGAATGTGACGGTCAACCACTCCCAGTGGGGCATACCGCCCATGGAGTCGGAGGCCAACTGAATGGGGAAACTGGGATGAGGATGAAGGCGGGGATGTGCGATTTTTCACGCCTCTGAGTGAGGAATACCGAATAGTCATACGCTACTTTGCGGATGAAAAGAAGTACCTTGTGAAAGCGGACGACAACTTTGGAGGCGGCGCTTCATTTGAATTTTACGTGGACAGGGACGAACATATTGACGGCTGGCACAGCGACGAAGCGGTAACTGTGGAGGAATACTTCACAAAAGCCTACAACGACCCTGCCATAGACGATATTTATCATTATTCCATCAAGCTGATGGAGCGGTTTTTGGGCGATACATTCGGCCTCAGCATTGATGAGCTTTACGCATTGCATATCAGATAAACGATTTAGACGGTCATGTTTTATGACCGGGAATAACTGACGAACAGTAAAAGGTGGCTGTTCACAGGCGCAGAATAGTCACCAATCCTTTCAGAAGCGTTTTCGGGACGCACCCACCAGTCATAAACTGAGGCTGGAAAGTTGAGTTATTAGTTTTAAGATTTTTGAAGCGTAATAATGACAACTTCCGGTCTGTTAAAAACTCTTATCGGAATAATGCTGTTCCCTAATCCTCTGCTCACAATCATGGTGGTACTATTTTTTTTGTATGTCCCTGATGTGTATTTTGGGAAATATCCCTGACCAGGAGCAACGAGGCCGCCAATAACAGGCAATCTGATTTGACCTCCGTGCGCATGTCCCGATAAGACAAGGTGTACATCAGCGTCACTGTAATTATAAAGAAACTGAGGCTCATGAGCCAATACAATCTGAAGCTTTGTTGAATCCATATCAGAGCACATTGTCTTTAACACATTGTCAGATAAATGAACTGCACTTAACCCTGCCAGGTAAAACTCATCTCCGTACTTATCCATGTTCATTGTTTGGTTATCTAATAATGTCACTCCCCTTTGCTTCATTCCTTCCAACAGATTGTCCCTGTCATACTCAGAAAGCCAATGTTCATGGTTTCCTGTAACAAAGTATACCGGAGCTATTTTGATAGCCTGTTCCACAAATTCCAGTGCTGTTTCGATATTTGTGCGATCACTGTCAACGATATCCCCTGTAATAACAATAATATCAGGAGTCTCATTGCTCAGTATTCTGATAATCCTGTTTTGCTGCCTGCCAAATTTTTTGTTGTGTAAATCTGATATTTGCGCAATTTTATAGCCATTTAAATGATCGCCTATCAGAGAGGTTCTGTATTGGTAATCAGAAACAACAATATCGTTATTTTGCCATACACAAAAGAGAAACACTAATATTCCTGTTGAAAAAAGAACAATAATTTTACGGTTCTTTATGTTTTTCATAATGCTCCTTCATCAGTAATGGTAATACCTAATATTATACAGGTATTTATTTTGAATACTACACTAAACTGGATTTTACTTGAATATCTATCCGGCAGGTTCTACGACCGGTACTTTAGACGATTTATTAAAATTTGCTCAAGCACTTGTTCCCAATAGCGAGGGTTCAAAGATATTATTCAATAAAACACAAACACATACTGAGATGTTCTCACCCTCTCTTACTTTTCCCGGAACAGACATACCTCAAAACAGTCACGGATTCTGGGCGCATGAATATGCCGTGAGAGCCTTTGCACATGGTGGAAACACTGTTATGAACTCCGCATACCTGCTGGTGGATCCTGTTTCTGGAGTAGGGTTTGTCCTTATGGCAAATCAAGCCGGTGAAACTACTTACACCTATGGATTGCCTGTCATGATATTTGGTCAGTTAGGTCAAATGTCATATGAAGATGGACGAGAGGATGTATCTGGCCTTTCAGGATTGTATTACTCTGGAAGAACCATCAAGCATGGTGTGAACAAAATGTATTCGCCTGGTACCCCCATTCAACCACCGGAACAGAAGGATCGTTCAACGGATTATTCCAAGTTACTCACCATATGTGGCACAGGAGAAAGAAGCCAGGCATGAGTGATCATGCCTAGCTTTTGTTTCTTTGAGCATGCCCGGTTTATAGGGCTATTTCGTTACTGTAGCATACATAAAATACTTGTAGCCAAGAGGGGAAGAGTAAAACGCCTGCAATTTTGGGTTCTTTAAAAAGATATCTACGTAGTAATAGATTGGACAAAGCATGGATTCGTCAAAAATGATTTTCTCCGCCTGATGCATCAGTTGCATTCTTTCGGCTCTGTCTGAAGAAGCTTTCACTTTTGTAATCAGTGCGTCGTATTCCTTGTTTGACCACTGTGCGTCATTGTTCCCGCTGCCCGTAATCCACATATCCAGGAAGGAAATCGGATCATTGTAGTCGGCCAGCCAACCATTGCGTGCAATTTGATATTCTCCGTTCTTACGCGTGGTGAGGAAAGTATTCCATTCCTGCGACACCAGGGTGACATTTACGCCAATCTCCTTCCACATGGACTGTAAGGCTTCGCCTATCAGCTGATGTCCCGTACTTTCATTATAAAGATATTCCATGGTTGGCAGCCCCTTTCCATCGGGGTAGCCAGCGTCGGCAAGAGCCTTCTTGGCTGCCGCAAGGTTGGCCTGAAAAGCTTCTTTGGACGGATCATAGTAATTTCCGCCGACATCACGGAATTCTTTTGCCGGGTCAGCATCTGTCAATCCTATCGGTACATAGGCACCTGCGGGTTCCTGTCCTGCTTTTCCGATATTGGTGACGATATAGTCCCTGTCTACCGCCAGCAGTAAAGCTTTACGCACTAACGGGTTATCAAGCGGCGGCTTTTTCACGTTAAAGCTGACGTAATAGGTTCCCAGCTGACCTTCAAGATTAAACTCCGGTTTGTCCCTCCATGCATCAATTTCATCATTGGGCATGGAATCGGCTAAAAGGATCTCACCATTTTGGAAGGCCGCGAGGATGGCATTGTCATCTGCCATCAGCAGAAATCGAAGCGTATCCGGGCCTGTCACGGCGGAGGCTTTCCAATAGTTCGGGTTCTTTTTATAAACCATTTGGGAGTCATGGACCCATTCCTGCAGCACATAAGGGCCGTTTCCAATATAGGTTGACGGGTTTAGTGTCCACGTATCAGGGTTTGCTTCAACAATGTCCTTCCTTACCGGGAAGAAAGTTGGGAAAGCGCAAAGCTCAAGGAAGTATGGCGTGGGAGCAACCAGCTGAACCACGAGCGTTCTTTCATCAGTAGCTGTTACATTCAGCTTGTTTTCCGCATATCCCTGAATGGACTCAAACATGTAAGCATAATCGGCGGCTGTTTCCGGGCTGATGGCTCTGTTCCAGGACCAGACGAAGTCGTTGGCGGTCAATGGCTGTCCGTCACTCCATTTCAGTCCATCACGTAGCTTGAATGTATAAGTCATGCCATCCGTGCTGACGGTGTGTGATTCGGCCTGGCCATAAATGGGCGTTCCGTTCTTATCCAGGCTCATCAGTCCTTCGAAGGTATGCAACAGCATTGTGGCTACATCGGCTGCACTGTTTAACGCGGGGTCGATAATATCCGGTTCAGATCCCACGTGAACTGAAAACTCTGTTTGTTGTGCAGGCGACACTCCGGGTGTATTCTCTGGGAGTTGCCCAGGGCTGGGGTTAGCTCTGCAGGCTGCAAAGATCAGCACGATCAAAAGCAGTATAGCCGGTAGTCTTATTTTCCTTTTCATTGTTTATCCTCTCCTTTTCCATCAATACGGGTTTATAAAAATTTGGACATATCCCTGTGGTTAATATATTATATGCACATTTTTAAAACCCATACTTACCCATGGAAATAAGTGAGCCAGAGGAACAGAGGGGGGACAGAGGGCGGGGCCCAGGTTCTTCTGTAAATATTTACAGAGGAACCTGTCCCCACTGTAAATTCAGATGTGGTGGCAGGCGGCGAAGTGGCCAGGGACGACCTGCTTCAATTCGGGTTCTTCTTTGGCGCAGATTTCGGTGGCATAGGGGCAACGTGTTCTGAAGCGACAACCGCATGGAGGGTTTAATGGGCTTGGCACATCTCCTTCCAGCACAATTCTTTGCCTTTTACGACTGGCGATGGGATCGGGTATCGGAATAGCCGATATCAGCGATTTGGTATAGGGATGGACAGGGTGGTCGGTCAGCTCATAGCTGTTCGCAATTTCTACCAGCTTGCCCAGATACATCACACCAATTCGTCGGCTGATATGCTTCACGATCGAAAGATCGTGGGCAATGAAAAGATAAGTCAGCCCCATTTCCTCCTGCAGCTGCTCAAACATGTTCACGATCTGTGCCTGAATGGAGACATCCAAAGCTGACACAGGCTCGTCGCACACGATAAATTCCGGGTTTACCGAAAGGGCGCGGGCAATACCGATGCGCTGGCGCTGACCGCCTGAAAATTCATGCGGGTAGCGGTTAGCATGCTCACTATTCAAGCCCACATGCTCGAGCATCCGCATAATTTTCTCGCGCCTTTCGGCTTTCGATTCCGCCAGCTTGTGAATATCAATGGGTTCCCCAACAATATCGCCAACGGTCATCCTTGGATTTAGTGAAGCATAGGGATCCTGGAATACAATCTGCATTTTCCTGCGGTATGGCAGCATGTTAGCTTTCGTGATATCCTCACCATCATAAAAGATACTTCCTTCGGTCAGTTCGTACAGGCGAAGGATTGAGCGTCCCGTTGTTGTTTTGCCGCAGCCCGATTCACCCACAAGCCCAAGGGTTTCACCCTTTTCAATATGAAACGAAACCCCATCCACGGCCTTGATAAACCCTTTTCGGAACAGCCCTGAGGAAACCGGAAAGTATTGCTTCAGGCCGCGCACTTCAACAAGGTTTTGGGTAGTTCCCTGATGAGATACCGCCTCAATATTCTTGTTTAAGGCAGCTATGGCAATGTCCCGTACGGGGGAGTTTATCGTAGTATTTTTCCCCATCGCGTTTGTATTCTTTTTATCCCTTTTCCCTTGCATCATTAACATTGCCGCTCCCTCCTTTCAGGCTCTCGTACGCTTCCTTCTGGTTCAACCAGCAAGCGCTGGTATGGGTATCATATAAATTGGTGAACTCGGGCATGGTTTTCAGGCAGATTTTCATGGTCCTGGCACAGCGTGGAGCAAAAGGACAGCCAGCCGGCGGGTTCAACATGTCCACCGGGGTTCCTTCAATGGGAACCAGTTTCTCATGCTCTGTGGCATCCAACTTCGGGATGCTATTCAGCAGCCCTTTTGTGTACTCATGCTTTGGGTTGTAAAAGATCTCCTCTGCCGTGCCTGTCTCTACGACCTTTCCTCCATACAACACGACGATCTTATTGCACATGCTCGCCACAATCCCCAGGTCATGGGTAATCATGATGATGGACATGTTCAGTTTCTTTTTCAGATCGATCATCAGCTCCATGATCTGGGCCTGAATCGTTACATCTAAAGCAGTGGTGGGCTCATCGGCTATCAAAAGCTTCGGTTCGCAGGCCAGTGCAATGGCAATCATCACCCTCTGGCGCATACCGCCCGAAAGCTCATGGGGATACTGCTTCAGCCGTTTTTCAGGTTCATTGATCCCAACGAGGGTCAGTAGCTCTGACGCCCGCTCGTGGGCCTGTTGCTTGTTCATCTGTGTATGCAGCAGGATAACCTCACGAATTTGATTTCCAATCGTATAGACAGGGTTCAGTGAGGTCATCGGATCCTGAAAGATAATCGAAACCTCATTCCCGCGGATTTTCCGCATTTCCTTCTCGGTCTTTTGATGAATGTGATGGCCATTGAACTCAATGCTCCCACCAATTATTTTGCCGGGATGAACAGTTAAACCCATCACCGCATATGCGGTAACCGATTTTCCACTTCCGCTCTCTCCTACTATTCCCAGCACATCCCCTTCGTCCATTTTGATGGAAACATCGTTCAATGCCTTTACTTCGCCAGCCGGAGTAAAGAAAGAGAGCTTCAGGTTTTGAATATCCAGTAATGCTTTACTCATCATTTCTCCTCCTTAATTCTTCAATTTAGGGTCAAAAGCATCCCGCAAGCCGTCACCCAAAAGGTTAAACGACAGGATGATCAGGCTTATCATCACAGCCGGGGCCAATAGCCTTACCGGATAGGATGAAATCCCGCCGATGGCCTGCGAGGCCATGGATCCGAGGCTGGGCATCGGTGCCGAAACACCAAGCCCCAGAAAGCTTAAAAAGCTTTCGGTAAAAATTGAAGAGGGGATCTGCAAGGTTGTTGTTACAATCAATGTACCAATAGTGTTCGTTAACAGATGCTTTCTGATGATTCGGCTGCTCGAAGCCCCCAGGGCTTTAGCCGCAACCACATAATCCTGCTCCTTCAGCGATAGGATCTGGCTTCTGACAATTCGGGACATCCCCACCCAATACAAAAGCGAGAACACAATAAAGATACTGATCAGCCCCACACCAATAGTGTCTATCCACCGAAAACCCGGCACGTTGGCAGCCAGATCCTTCAGTGGATACTTCAGTGTAACCGAAAGCAAAATAATGACCAGAATATCCGGGATCGTGTAAATAATATCCACGATCCGCATCATGATCATGTCTACCTTTCCCCCGAAATAACCAGCAATGGAACCATAGATCGATCCGATCACAAGGATGATCGTACTGGCCACAAGGCCCACCAGGAGCGATATGCGGCTGCCCATCAGAATTCTTGTCATGGTATCCCGCCCCAGGCTGTCGGTTCCCAGAAAGTGGGGGAACACCTTTTCTCCGGCCTCCATGCGTTCGGTTTCCGCTTTTGAATACTGCAGGATACCGAGGTTCTCACTGCCCCTGATTTGCTGTTCATAGGAATAAGGGTAGAACGAAGGAACAATAAAGGCCATGAACATGATCACAATAATCACAATCAACGAACTCATCGCCAGCTTATTCTTTTTCAGCCTGCGAAAGCCATCCTTCCAGAAGCTTGTACTCTCACGCATGATGACAAGGCTTTGCTTTTCGCTTTCATCCGCAGGTAAAAAATCGGACAAATCCGGTTGAAAGCTCAACACGTTTTTCTTGTTTTCCATCTCCGTTCCCCCTTTCTATTTTAGTTTGATGCGTGGGTCAATGATTTTGTATGCGATATCCACGACCACGTTCATTGTGATCAGCAGGAACGCCAAGAATATGGTTGTCCCCATAATCAGCGGATAATCGCGGTCTGTGATGGAGCTGATGAATTGGTTTCCCAGCCCCGGTATGGTAAATATTTTTTCAACGACGAAGCTGCCGGTGAGGATATATGCCAGCATCGGCCCCAGGTAGGTGACTATCGGAAGCACCGCGTTGCGAAGCGCATGCTTGAACAGCGATTTAAACTGGGAAATACCCTTTGCCCGTGCGGTACGCATATAATCCTGACCCAACACGTCAAGCATGCTCGAACGCATGAGCCTGGAGATATATGCCGTAGTGTAAAATGACAGCGCCATTACAGGCAATATATAATGCAATGGTGTGGTAAGCCCGTAAGTGGGCAGAAGGTGCAGCTTTACACCAAAGGTAAACATCAAAACCGTGGCAACGACAAACCCGGGAACAGCAATTCCCAAGGTTGCAAGAAACATGATGATCCTGTCCAACAGTCTGCCGCGTTTTAGTGCTGCCACCGATCCCAGCGGGATACCCACACAAACAGCAACAAGAACTGCTATAGCGCCTATTTTAGCTGATGTGGGGAACCTTGTGCGGATAATGTCATTGATCTCCTGGCCGCGCATTTTCAGGGATGTACCCAGATCCAGCTTTAAAAACAGGCGTTTCATATAGTTCCCGTATTGAACGATTACCGGCTGGTCCAAACCATATTTTTGCTCCAGTGCCTTCAACGTTTGCGGTGAAGGGGCTTTCTCAGCCAAAAATGGGCCTCCCGGAACAAGGTACATCAAAAAAAATGTTAGTGTTGCCACCGCAAACAGCGTAACCAATGCGGAAGCAACCCGTTTTATTGCATAAACAGCCATACTGCCACCCCTTCAATACTATCAATTCACCCAAATACAAAAAAATGAATGGTACATTCAAATAAAATCGTACCATCTCGAAGTTCGCCAATGCTTCATCCCACCAGATACTTATGCCGGTAAATTACACGATAAAACCCTTATGAGGTTATTTCGCGCCCCTCATGAATTACGCTTTTCCAAAAGTTCGTTTACCCGAAATCAGGTGTCATGCAATTTCAGCTTATTTCTCCCGTTATTATAAAGGTTTTAATTCTTTATGTCAATTATGGCAGGTATCTTCTTCCATGGTATATTATCCTTTTTAGTTTTGTCTACCTTCCTTCTGCCGATGGAGGATAAAAATTATCCTTTTCGACAACGACGGCATAGCAAACAACCCCACGCTGTAGTACCATGGGGTTGTTTGCCGTACAGTTCCTTAACCATGTTTATTGTAATAAAAGTAACCATTGCGACAAACACTAAATCGGGCCAGATTTTTAAACAATCTGTGCACACGCATTATCTGAAGTGACTGAAGAAGCCCGCACACTTCTGTACGGGCTCCTGAAAAAATACATTTAGTATTGAGGCGAGGCTCTGCTGTTGTGGCCAAGGGACCTGTCCTTAATGGCTCCAATGGCTTTGTTTTAAGAAACGGTCCACAGCCCAAGGGCCGGGTTTGAGATGTAAAACCAGGTTTCTTCCGCTCCTTCATAATATCCATCATGGATATCTTCGGGCTTATACCTGGCGGCAGCCTCTTCATAGGCCATATATTTGAAACCTACACCCTCTACTTCTTCCCGTGTCAGGTGTGAAACCGCGTAAGTGATTTGGAACCTGCCATCACTGGAGCCGTGGATCAGATGGGCAGCTGCCGAGGGGTTTTCCCTTAAGTCAGCATTCTCACGGAATTGGTTCAGGGTATGTTCCCTGCCTCTGTACCCGTATTTCCGTATTAATAGGTCGATAGTTTCATCTTCTCCAAACTTTCTGATGCCGGGGGCTAAAATGATTAACTCGGCTTTATCGGCCATCGCCATGCGGGTTCGGTAAATAGCCTTATTACCAAGCCAGGTGCTCTTGAACTCACGGGGGTCAAGGTATACAACCGCTTTTTGGATGGGTTTATTCATGAAATTCAGGTTCTTCTGCCGACTAAGAGACACCGCTTCCTCAAATATTTTCCTTGATTTACCGGTATAGATGCCTTCGATTTTGATATGATCTCCGCTGGCAGTGGTTACGGTAAGAATATAAGCCAGGGGCAGCTTGTTCAAAAAATGCTCCTGGGCATAGTCGAAGACCTTGCGCACCGGAGAATGGTCCTTGCCCATCAGCCGTTCCATGCCAAACACGGCACCAAGCATATGGCTTTTGTTGATGGTGTCTTTGCCGCCGCAGCCCACCAGTACATTTTTGGTGTAGTTGGCCATGCCCACCACCTCATGAGGTACAACCTGCCCGATGGACAGAATGAGGTCGTAAGAGGGATCCAACAGGCGTTTATTCATCTCAATGGGGATGGGCTCGTCAATAAGCCCCTCGGAAATTTCCCGAATGTAGTTGGCAGGAACTTCGCCGACTTTCACCACATCCTCCCTCCATCGATGGGGAATAATGCTTTCAAAGGGGACAACCCCTTCGAAGAAAATATCAGTTTGTTCCTTTGTCATGGGTTCATGGGTGCCCAGCGCGGGCATGACGTCCACTTTCGCAGTGTCCTTTAAGCGGGAATACAGCATGGCTGTTATTTTTCCAGCCCCGGAATGCATCCGTGTAAAATCGGGCGGAAGCAGCAAAACCTTTTTCAGGGGTTTGCCTGCACCTGCCAGTGTCTTATCTAAAACAACGCCTAATTCTTCATCGGAAATTCCATTCATGCCTTCGGCAAGCTTAATAATGTTTTCCATAGGTACCTCCAGTAATTACTATCACCGTATTGCGCTGCTTCGCGGGGCTAAGGTAAGGGGACACGCCCATGCAACATGGTTGTGCCCCCTGAAAAATCCAACTAAGCAGTATATGTGGATGCAGAAGTGCTTCCACCCGTCCCTGTCCAATTGGTATGATAGAATTCTCCCCTTGGCTTGTCGAGACGTTCATAGGTATGAGCCCCGAAGTAGTCGCGCTGCGCCTGAAGCAGATTAGCCGGAAGCCGTTCGCTTCTGAACCCGTCGAAATAGCACAGGGCCGTTGTAAACGCCGGTACGGGGATACCGTTTGTCAATGCTGTTGCGGTAACTCTTCTCCAACTGTCCTGGGCGTCCATCACCGTTTGTCTGAAAAACGGATCCAGCAACAGATTGCTTAATTCCGGATCGTTATCATATGCTTCCTTGATTTTACCCAGGAAGGTGGAGCGAATGATGCACCCACCGCGCCACATCAGCGCGATTCCGCCGTAGTTCAGGTTCCACCCGTAGGTTTTCGCGGCTGCGCTCATCAGTGTATACCCCTGGGCATAGGATACGATCTTTGAAGCATACAGCGCCTTGCGGATGTCTTCGATCATGGCCTTTTTGTCACCGTTAAAGCTTGGTTTGGGCCCGGTGAGCACATTTGAAGCTTCCACCCGTTCAGCCTTCATCGCGGACAAGCAACGGGAGAAAACAGCTTCACCTATCAGTGTAAGCGGCACGCCTTCATCCAGGGCGGCAATACCTGTCCATTTTCCTGTACCCTTCTGGCCTGCGGTATCGAGAATTTTATCCACAATGGGTTTGCCGTCTTCATCCTTATAAGCCAGAATGTCACGGGTGATCTCGATCAGATAGCTGCTCAGCTCGCCTTCGTTCCATTCCTTGAACACTTCATGCATTTCATCGGCTGACATGCCCAGTAAATCCTTCATCACATGGTACGCTTCGCAAATCAATTGCATATCGCCATATTCAATGCCATTGTGCACCATTTTAACAAAGTGACCTGCTCCATTTTCTCCAACCCAGTCACAGCAAGGAGAGCCATCTTCCACCTTTGCGCATATGGCCTGGAAGATTGGCTTTACATGAAGCCAGGCCTGCGGTGAACCGCCGGGCATCATGCTCGGGCCATTCAGCGCGCCTTCTTCGCCGCCGGATACACCGGTGCCGATATAAAACATGCCCTTGTCTTCAACATATTTTGTACGCCGGATGGTATCGGGAAAATGGGAGTTGCCGCCGTCGATGATGATATCGCCTGCTTCCAGATATGGCAGCAGTAAATCAATGAAATCATCCACGGGTTTTCCCGCCTTCACCATCATCATGACCTTGCGGGGCTTCTTCAAAGAATCAGCCAGCTCTTGCAGGGAATAAGTTCCGATAATGTTCTTACCTTTTGCGCGTCCTTCAACGAAAGCACTAACTTTTTCTGTAGTGCGGTTAAAAACCGCAACGGTGAAACCCTTGCTTTCCATGTTCATCACAAGGTTTTCACCCATAACTGCCAGGCCGATAAGACCTATGTCCGCCTTACTCATATCTCAAATCCTCCTGTGGATTATTATCGTGACGCTTCACGTTTTTCCCGCTGTATGAACAGCGGGTCACGTTTTGGACAGCGGAAGAGTCGGGTTATACTTTTATCGCTTTACGCGCGCGTTGCCCTGCCAGATGCTCCAGACCTGTTCTTCGTCAGCAGGCTGCGCATAGTCTGTGAGGAAGGTTGTTGCCATTGCGCCGGTGGCCCAGCCGAATTGTACCCATTTCGAAGGCTCCCAGCCCCTGAGAATAGCATACAGCATTCCGCCGACATAACCGTCGCCGCCGCCAATTCTGTCCAATATGGGAATTTCACGGGGCTCGGCAACATACCAGTTATCACCCTCCAAAAGGATGGCGCCCCATCTGTGCATGTTGGTGCTGATAACCTCGCGCAGCGTTGTGGCAAAAACCGAAGCGTTGGGGAATGCTGCCTTCACACGTGCAATCATGCCTTTAAAGCTGTCAATCTTACCGGCCAGTTCCTTTCCTCCGGCTTCGGGCCCTTCGATGCCCAGGCTAAGCTGGAAATCCTCTTCGTTGCCGATCAGAATGTCGGATAAACTCGCGATTTCGGTAAAGACATCCCGAAGCTCTTTTTCACGGTTTTTCCAGAAGGACGCACGATAATTCATATCAAAGGAAATGCGTGTACCATGCTTCTTGGCAGCCCTGGCCAGTTCCAGGCAAAAAGTACTGGTTTCAGGCGATAACGCCGCGATAAGACCGGACAGGTGCAGAATCTGAACCCCATCCTGACCAAACAGCTTTTCCAGATCAAAATCTTTCGCGTTTAGCGTACGGCCCACTTCACCGGCACGATCGTTATGAACGCGCGGGCCTCTGGCACCACAGCCCGCATCGGCGATGTTGAACTGGTGGCGGTAACCCCACGGGCCTCCCTGGGGCACTTCTTTACCTTCATATTCCATATGGCGGCCGGCCAGATTGTCCTTGATCAGCCGGGCAATGGGGCTGTCCTTGACAAAGGTTGTCAGTACTTTTACGCGAAGACCCAGATAGGATGAAATGCTGGCAACATTGGTTTCAGCGCTGGTGACATGCAGC
>JAAYJG010000422.1 GCA_012523055.1 Ruminiclostridium sp.
GCAATTTCAGCAAATACCGGCGCTGCCGACGTGCCACCCCCTGTTCCATCCTCAACAAAAACACACATGGCATACCGCGGCTCAACATAGGGGAAATAGCCGGTAAACCAGGCATGCAGAATCCTTCTGTCACCTTCGAAAAGGCCGGTTTCAGCGCTGCCGGTTTTTCCCGCCGCGCCGCCGTATCCGCCAATATCGGCCCTCTGGCCTGTTCCGTTCCCAACCGTTGCTTCCATCATCTCCATCAGGGCCGCGGCCGTTTCCCTGGAGATCACCCGCTGCCACTGCCTTGTTTTTAAGTCACGGATGATCTCACCCTGGCGGTTCACGATGCAATCGACGATATTAAAGGTATTCCGAATACCACCATTGGCAATGATTGCGGCCATTCCCGCCGCCTGAATCGGTGTTACAAGTATTTTACCCTGTCCCATGGCCAGGTTCGCAACATTACCATCTGCCTCAAACTCTGTCAGCTGGGGAAGCACTCCCTCATATTCGGGAACCTTCTGAAGATTCAGACCCGTTACAGATCCGAGACCAAAGTCCCTTGCGGTTTGAAGCATTGTTTCGGCTCCAAGCCCTATGCCCATCTGGATGAAATAGCCATTGCAGGACTGCGCGAAACCCTCTTTCAGATTAACCAGACCGTGTCCGCCCGCTTCAAAGCTCCAGCATTGAAAAACCTGTTCTCCTACCGTAGAAAAACCGGGACAATCATAGGTGATGCCAGGGTTATAATGCTGTTCAAGGGCTGCTGCCGTGGAAATAATTTTAAAGATTGAACCTGGAGTGTACCCTGCTATCGCCCGGTTGAACAAAGGTTGGGTTTCGTCCTTCAGGTATTGGGAGATATCGGCAGGGTTAAAACCAGGCTTGCTGGCAAGCACCAATACGTCTCCTGTGAGTATGTCAATCATCACCACAGCACCGGAGGCCATCATGTTGTCCATGACTTCCTCCGCAAGCTTCTGCATGTGAAAGTCCAGTGTCAGTTTCACACTTAAGGGGCTGTCAGCCTGCGCTTTTCTAATCTGATAGCCGTAATCCTGAAGATATTCATCCTGCGCATCCGTGGTTGCCAGGGCATAAACGCTGTTGCCCGAGGACAGGACATCCTGATAGGCCTTTTCTATACCGGCAAGCCCCTGAGAACAGCTGCCATCGGTATATCCTATCAAATGGGCACCCGGCATGTTGGCTTCCATTCTTTTTCGTCGCTCCACGATGGATATACCGGGTACAGGAGTATCAGCAAATATCTGAGCGTTTTCCGCGGATACCGGGTAAATCCGTGGGGCAGCATTAAATATTGAGAAATTAATGAATTCCTCCGCCTCCACCCCCAGCAAAGAGGCGATATACTCACGTATCTGCTGATCCTTTGGGAATACTGCTGGCTGCAGAACGGCAACAAACTCGGTACTCCTGCCTGTGAAGGATATCATGTTCCGATCCAGGATCTCTCCTCTTTCCTGATAGATCTCGGTCATTTTGCTTCGCTGCCTGAAAGCCGAAGCCGAATAGGTATCATGTTGAAGGATCTGTATTTTGTAAAGCTTATATACCATTAAACCCATTGCAACAGTAAGCACGAACAGCAGCAGCCGAATCCGTCCTTTTTTCATAAGAACACCTCTCCTCTTTTCCTGGGAGAACCTTCGGAAAGGAATGGTACATCCCTGTTCACAGGAATGGTGTTCCCTTCCGGGTCAGCTCCAGGGTTGGGTTCCTTATGATTATCCCGGAAATCAGTATTGCTTATACTTAAAATCCTTTATAAGATGCAAAAAAGGGATTCAACAAGAATCCCCTCTTCCATTCTCTCTTCATTTCGTTTATCCCTCGGTTAGTTTTAAGCGATTCACTCATACACCGGTGAAAAAAACCGCCCTGATATTTCTTCTCAGGTGTTCCAATACAGTTGAGCCTTTTGAATATCCAGCTGAATTTGATGGATCAGATCTTCACGGGTTTCAAACTTTCGTTCGTTACGCAGCTTTTTCAGAAAGAAAACCTCGATGTCCTGCCCGTAGAGCTCATCCTCAAAGCCCATCATATGGGTTTCCAGCGTCACCTCACGCTCCTGCTTCACCGTGGGGCATCGCCCCACATTGGTCACACTGTTGTACCATTTCCCCTGATACAGGGTTCTGGTGATGTACACCCCAATGGCCGGCATGACCAGATAACGCTCGGGCAGCATGTTGGCCGTCGGAAAGCCAAGGGTTCTTCCCACCCGCTTACCGGTGATCACTTTTCCCGGAACCGAGAAATGCCTGCCCAAAAGCTCAAAAACCTTTTCCATTCTGCCTTTGAGAATATGCTGACGGATGATCGTACTGGATACAATCTCTTCGCGCACCTTTACCGGAGGAATGACGATGGCATTGAAGCCAAGCCGGGCACCCATCTTTTTCAAAAGCTCGGCGTCGCCTCTTCCCATATAGCCAAAGCGGTAGTTGAAACCTACTACCACCAGCTTCACCCGCATTTTTTCAACCAGAACCCTTTCAACAAAAGTTTCCGGTTCCATCCTGGAGAACTCCTCATCGAAATCCTGAAAATAAAGGCTGCCGATACCCGTTCTTTCAAGCACATGGGCTTTATGGTCCACGGTCATAATCAAGGGGGTGAAAAGCTTTTTCCGAAGGATATGCCCGGGATGCATCTTAAAGGTATAGACCACCGAGTGCAGTTCATTGAGCTGGCATTCGCTCAGCAATGTATTGATCAAAGCCATATGCCCTCGATGCAGGCCATCAAAGTTACCCAGACCAACACCACAATTTTTCCCCTCCGGGGGTGTAAACTCATTCTCAAAGATAATCACAATTGTCCCTTCCTTATCAGACAGAGAACCCTCGTACATTGGGGGAATCAGGGACTTCTTTCGTTTGCGAAGGAAGCAAAGCTGAGCCCCGGTTTCCTGCTAATTTATAAAAAGTTTATATGCTCTCATCATTTTTTGATCGTTGACAGTAAAAAGCCTTCCCAGTCCAATAAAAGAGCCCTGTTTATCATATACGCGTACTGTTTCTCCGGTAATCTGAAAGGCCTCAGCATTGATCTCTGCCCCATTGATAAAGCGAACCAGCTGCGGATCGTCCGCAAAAACTGCCGGATACCGGGTGAAAACAGTATCTGCGGGAAGTAGCAACGACGCAAGTGTTCCTTCTTCGCTGCAGTTTTTTATTTTTTCCAGGGTATGTGCATTTTCAATGAAAAAAGGCCCCACTCTTGTCCGTATCAAAAAGGACATGTAGGCCCCACAACCCAATTTTTCACCGATATCTGAGCAAAGCGTGCGGATATAAGTGCCTTTGGAGCAGGTCACATCAAAGCGAACCACCGGATGCTCCAGTTCCAGCTGCGCGCTGAGCATGTGCAACCGGGTAATGGTGACCTTCCGGGTTTTCCGCGCAACCTCTTCCCCCCGCCTGGCAAGCTCATATAATCGCTTTCCGTTCACTTTGACGGCAGAAAACATTGGAGGGAGCTGTTCATATTCACCGATAAAAGCGTTCAGCGCGGCTTGCAGCTTGTCCACGTGAAGACTTACCGCCGCCTGCCGAAGAATATCTCCCTCACCGTCCTGGGTGTTGGTGGTGATGCCCAGAACCATTTCAGCCCGATAGGCCTTATCAAATTCCTGGAACCAGTCGATGGTTTTGGCCGCTTTCCCGATACAAACGGGCAAGAGCCCCACAGCAGCCGGATCAAGCGTTCCCGCATGGCCAATCCTCTTCACGCCGAAA
>JAAYJG010000423.1 GCA_012523055.1 Ruminiclostridium sp.
AATGTATTAATTTGTCAAGGTCCGAGCCAGCAATTAGGCTGGGAAAGTTGAGTTAACTTACTTTTTGTGAAAAATAATTCTCTGTTCAAAAAGATCAAATGTCACCAGCAGTCCGCATTTCCAGATCTGATCGGAATTGATTTCAAGCATTGTCGGATATGGCAAACCTTCCGCCTGGGCAAGATTGTTTACCTGTGCCACTTCCTTTAAAGTAATTTCCATGGAGCCTATTTTCACAGGAATATCAATGAAACCCGATGGGCGACTGGACATGGGAATGTCACAGGACGGGTTATAAACAAACGAGTAATTTTTCCCGGTATCCAAATACGCTATTGCAGGCTTCCCGTCATACTCCACCTGGAAAAAGGGCAGCATGGCCTGTCCTTTGTTTGTACTGCTGTGAAGCGGAAGGATTTCATATTTGTCGGGATCGAGTTTTGTCTCATCGACTGGTCTGTTGCTGATATAGATTTTTCAGCCGAGGAACACTCTCTGAAGGCGCTTTCAGCACCCGCGTTTTGGCGCACAATTCGCGCAAGTGCTCATTGAATTTCTGATTATTCATACGCTTTAGTATCGTAAAGGTCTGAATGACAGAATAAACAGAGGAAAGTCCCGTGTTCCTTGCCGGAATTGCATTATTGACCTGCAATACCTTTCATGCATTGCATGCGGTTGCTTGTGTTGATATAATGAAAACAACCTGTTGTTCACCGGGGTCGTTTCTGAAAATATAGAAAAGGATTCATCGGGAGCTGTTATCATGAAAGCTTTAAGATTCAAAAAACATATCCCCGTACTATTTCTTCTAGTCATAACTTTCTGCATGCTTACCGGCTGCAGCGGTTTGGCTCTGTTTTCAAAGGCGGGGCTGAAGCCTGAACGGTTCAGTCAGATCAGCATATCGGACGGCAGTGGAAATGCATCCGAATTTTCTGGTGAAAATGAGGTTGCCAGTATCGTTGAATCAATGAATTCCGCCGAGGATGCAAATATTGATTTATCAGGCATTGATCTGGCCGAATATCAGGTTTTGCTGGTTGGAAAAAAGCCGAAGCATTCCCTGGAGTATACGTTGTATCTTGATAAAAACCTTGATAACAGAAGCCTTTTCATACGAATGGACAAGAAACTGAAAAAAATCGGTGAAGCATATTTCAAGGACATTCTGGCTGAAACTGTTTTTGAACCGGTTTATCCTTACCGTCTCCCGCCTGTGGTCATGCTTCAATACGGTTCCAACAAATTTGAGCTTGAGCCGGACGGTTATCAGTGGTATTTCAGGAAGACCGATATGAAGTATCAGCAGGTAACCAATTCACAACCTTTGATAATCAGTGATATCGGTCTGAAGTTGACTGAAACGGGCGGGCTTCCGACGATCCTCGCGGCGGAAAAACCAGACATCGTTCAATGGACTCTTTTTCAGGATGAGCAGGAGGTATTTTCTGCGGAAAACATGCAAAGCAATCCCCTGCTCCTGGCGGACGGCGCATACAGGTGCGTGCTGGAGCTGCAATGGCTTGAAACCCAAAGCTGCGAATTTTTCGGGAATGTGCAGTATGTTTTTAACCTACAGGTTGATAATCCCCCTGAAATCAAGATTTCATCCCTGAAAACCTATCCCGGGGAATTACTGGTCATCACAGCCGACCATGTGAATGCGGACGAAGAAGTCACCATTCAGACAGAGGTTGACTTCAAGCCCAATATCTTCAGTAATGGCACGGAAAAAATTGTTCTGTTGCCTGTCAGCTATTATCACAAAACAAACAAAACCTATTCCGTTCAGGTTACCGCGGGGCAGGTTTCGCAAACCTTTCAGGTGGAAGTACTGGATAAGGAATTTCAAATACAGAATCTGACCATAGATAAACAAGTCGCCGCGGCTACCAGAAACGACGAAAGCGCCCGTGAGGTGAAAGAAAAGATAGACCCTTTAAGGCCCCTGTATGATGATGAGAAATATTGGGAAGGCACCTTTATTCAGCCTGTGGAGGGCGGTCGGGTCAGACCTGCCGACTTTGGCAAGCGCAGATATGTAAACGAGGCCCCCACCTCCTACCGGCATAACGGCCTGGACATTGCGCATAATCAAGGTGAACCGGTGATGGCTACAAACCATGGCAGGGTTCTTTTCGCCGATTATATGATTGGTACGGGAAACACGGTGATCATTGAACATGGCTATGGCTTGAAATCATGGTATTACCATATGGTTTCACTGAATACAAAAACCGGGGATATGGTTAAAAAGGGCGATGTCATTGGCCTGGTGGGCTCTACGGGTTTCTCTACAGGCCCTCATTTGCACTTTTCCATATCGGTAAACCATGTTTTTGTGAACCCTATGCCTTTTTTTGAAGAAGGCTTATCTGTTCAGGGAGAAGAATAGTTACTTCAGACGCAATATCCTTCGGTACGAAAAATAGTCAATGGAGACACAATACCCTTTAAAAAAGAATAGTTTATGACAACGCAATATCTTTTAAAAAGAAGAATAGTCAATGAAGACGCAATACCTTTTAATAAGGCGTGATTAGCTCTTGAAAAAAGTAACAATGTTGATTTGGGAGGAAAACAAAATGCAAAACAACAAAATTAAAACCTTCAGGCATAACCCCAACCTCGAAGGCCAGGCTTTTCTGGTTCCTGATGTGGTTTTTTCCACAGCAACAGGTGTTGAACTGAAAATGCAGATCATCCGGCCCTGGCAGGATGAAAACTGGCCGGTAAAACCAAAAAGGCCCCTGATTGTTTTTCTTCAGGGCAGCGCGTGGACTTTTCCCAATGTCAATTATGAAATACCGCAGCTTTCCGAGTTTGCCAGAATGGGCTATGTTGTGGCGACGATAACCCATCGCAGTCGCTTGGAAGGAAGCCCTCCCCCCGCATTTTTACAAGATACTAAAACTGCAATCCGGTTTCTGCGAAAAAACGCGGATGAATTCGGTATCGATCCCGAGCGGGTGTGTTTCTGGGGGACCTCCTCCGGGGGAAACACTTCCTTGCTGGTGGCGCTAACGGGCGATGACCCAAAATACAAAACCGAAGAGTATCCCGAATTCTCCGACAGTGTTAAGGTTGCCATCGATTGCTTCGGTCCTGTAAACCTGATAAGGCTTGCAGATTACCTGACAGCTCATGGTGACCCCGCCATCTTTGAAAGCCTTGTGGGCGGAAATCTGACGGATCATCGTGAATTACTGAAAGAACTCAGCCCATTGCTGATTCTCAAAGAGAACAAAAAGTACCCCCCCATCCTCCTTCTGCATGGGGACGCAGACGCAGTTGTG
Source organism: Ruminiclostridium sp. (assembly GCA_012523055.1). Lineage (GTDB taxonomy): Bacteria > Bacillota > Clostridia > DSM-8532 > DSM-8532 > JAAYJG01. Next base: position 3,300 of record JAAYJG010000423.1, read on the forward strand.
CCTTATGACGAAAGCCTTAACATGTATAAAGCACTATTAGAAAGCGGATATGAGGCGGAAATGATCCGTGTTGAAAATGGCCCCCATGAGCATTCCTTCTGGAGCCGTGAGCTGCTTGCTGAAATAGCCGATTTTATCAAAAGAAAACTATGATGGAAACAAGGGGACGGTTCTTCTGTTCCCCCTTTATCCTATTCGAAAGGGTTTGGATGTATTGAGGAAAAAAGCATTTATTGGAATATTGATTCTAATCCCTGTTTTGATGACCGTTTTATATTTCTTAATCATTCAAGATAAAAAACCAGTATTTCATGAAAACCAGGAGGAAACCGGTGAGATTGTATCTGCGGATATACCGGCTAGTCCGACACCTGTGGAGATCATCCCACCTACTTTTCCGGATTTGGTAACAGAGCTGGAAACAGGCATACAGACCATTCAGGAAGAAGGGTTGCTTATGCTTTGTGATGAGGAGAATGCACTGGGATATTATTCAAATCTGGTTCTTGCCGCACGTAAAGAAAAAGCAGGCAAAGAGGCTTCCGGGTATTACAGATCTGCTCTTGCACTTTATCCTTCGAGCGAGATTCAACTAAAGCTTGCATCCCTTCTTTTTCAGGAAGGCAAAACTGAAGAGGCAGAGAAAGAATACCTGTTGATTTTGCCAGAGGATACTACCATGCAGGCTCTGACGCAAATCAATACAAATCCGGAAAAAATCAGTGAAGCGCTCTTTGGCAAAAAGGCATGGAAAGCACTGACCGAGTATTTAGAACCCATCATTGACATTGATTCGGATCAAAACGAAAACGCTTCTTTATTACGACATTATGCTATTGCTTTGGCTGAACAAGGCGAATTCAAACAAGCCCTTCCCTTTTTCAAAAAACTATATGCGCTGGAATCGACGGATTCCCAGGTGGCTTGGTATTACGGACGTTGCCTTGAGGCAACAGGGCAAGGAACCAGTGCAGAGAAAATATACGCCGCTATCGGAGAAAAAGGTGCCTACAGGCGAGGTATCATTCTACAGAAAAGAGGCAAAACGGCCGAGGCTGCTGAAGCTTTTGCAGCCAGCAAAGAAGGCATTTCCCTGTGGCAGGCAGCACGTATCTGGGATGTTGCAGGGGACATGGAAAAAGCGGTGGATGCTTATACCCGGGTAGCAGATACTACCAGTCCCTACCAGGATGATGCCGCTTACAGAGCTTATATTTTAGCCAATCGTCTTGGGAAAACTAATACCGATAAGCTTTTGATGATTTTGTCAAAATATCCTGCATGGATGGCAAGGCTGAATATGGAGCCTGAGATGCCGGATTTGGATGAGGTCGCTTACGACAAACCTCAATATCTGAACCAGGCTGAACTATACGAAAAAGATGGATACGCTGATGCAGCCGCCATTGAACTTGCGATAGGCGCGAAGAACACGGACCTTGGGGAGAAATTGGCCTTAGGCGACTGGTACCTGGCGAGGGGCGAGTATTACAATGCGATTGCCTGGGGAATTCGCTCCCTGAATGAAAAACCAACAAAAAAGGGCTATACCCTGGCTTATCCAAAGGCATTTGAAGAGCTTGTCCTCACGGCCGCAGAAAAAAATGATCTGGAAGCAGAGCTGATATGGGCAGTGATGAGAGAAGAAAGCCATTGCAGATACGATGCTGTTTCCCGGGCTGGAGCGATGGGCTTGATGCAAATCATGCCTCCCACGGGAAAAGACATTGCGTCACGCCTGGGTGAAGCCTATACCGATAATGATTTGTTAATTCCGGAAACAAGTATCAGGTTCGGGGCGTTCTATATTGAGTCCATGCTGAGGATGTTTGAAGGCGATATCGATAAAGCGATGGCAGCATATAATGGCGGCGGAGGAAATGTTAAAAAGTGGATGGAAAGCAGTTTTGGGACCACCAATGAGGATTTTCCTACAGCGATTACTTTTACTGAAACCCAGGAATACATTACAAAGGTCAGAAACAGCTACTATGTTTATCAATGGCTTTACCAGTAGGCACACAACATAAGGGGACGGTTCATCTGGTTCCATAAGAACACGGATGAACCGTCTTTTTGTGTTTAAACTGACGATGTGAAGGCGCTCCCATTCCGATGTGGGCGAACCCACTTTATTTCGTGATAAACGGGGTCCAGTATTTGTTGTTATAGATGTCGGTGATGCGGTAGGTCATCTGATATTTGTCGTCGCCAACGGATATGTTTTCATCGGTCCATTCACCGGCAACACAAGGGGGCGGTTCTTCTTTTTTTGCTTGACATTATACAACAAATAGCGTATTATTCTACTTGTTGCATATTATATAACATGTTATATATGGAGGTGCAAATGTCACTCAAAGTTGGAATATTAGGTCTTCTCGATTATTGTCCCATGACCGGGTATAACCTGAAAAAAGTATTTGATAAATCCATCAACAATGTCTGGTGTGCAAACCTAAGCCAGATATACAGAGAACTGAATACCCTGGAGAAGGATGGCTGTGTATCTTCATCAATTGTCGAGCAGGATGATCGCCCGGATAAACGGATTTACCAAATCACCAGTAACGGTAAAAAAATGCTCCTTGAATGGTTGGAAAAGTACCCGAAGAATTTCATCTCACCCAAACGAGATGAATTCATGCTGAAAATATTGTTTGGTGCTAACCTGGGAAAGGAAAAGGTAAAAGAATATCTGGAAGGTTTCATTGAAGATAGAAGAAAAGCCGCCAGCGAACTGATGGATTACAAAAAAGCTTTTCAGGTGCTAGCCGCGCAATATGGTTCAGAGGTGATCAATAAAATGAAGACGGACGGACGTTACATTCGGTTTGTTATTCGAAGGGCCATGCTCAGTAACGAATTCCTGATTCAGTGGGCCCAGGAATGTATCAACGAGTTGGATGAAGGTGCCAATTTGAATCTGGAATAAACCAAGATTCCGGCATGTGTTTAATTAGGGTCTACTGAAAAACGGTCAAAGTATTGTAAACACTATGTTCTAAGGCATTTTTGTGTTATAATAGTGAAAGGAAAACTACGATTTTGTCAGAAAATCCTTGCACATGGAGAAACAGA
>JAAYJG010000424.1 GCA_012523055.1 Ruminiclostridium sp.
ATCGCCATGGAAAAAGGTCAAACCTTCTCCATCCGCGAAGGCGGCAGAACCGTTGCTTCAGGCCGTGTTGCCGACGTTAGCAAGTAACAGTCCCCAAACGAAATAATCGAAAGCCGGATGGTTCCCATCCGGCTTTTGTTATGAGACCAGAGGGCGGGGCCCCCGCTCCCGGCTCAAGATTCCCTATAACCTGTTAGTATGTCCAGAATAAAACATTGAAACAGGGGGGGAGAAGAGGTTATAATAGAATCGTCCTATACTCTTAAAGCAATCCACGCAGCTCTGGGAGCCGTCTTTTCCAATGCTCTCTCAGCCGGCAGTTTTTCGTACATAATCACTATCCATTCGTTTATAACCGATGAGCACAGGGTATGGTTATTATAGCATGATCCTTAATTGAAATACTGCTATCCTTGGAACCATGTATTCACAGCCAAAATACAAATTGATCAATCTGTTTTGAATTCAGGCCGGATCATTCTATTTATTGCGACTGTACAGGACAAAACTGAAAGGATTGGGTACAAAGATGACTCAGAAAAAAGATGGTCAAAAAAACAGGGTGATACCGCTGCTGCCGCTTCGGGGGCTTGTTGTGTTTCCGCATATGATTCTGCATTTTGACGTGGGCCGCGCGAAGTCTATCAAAGCACTCGAAGAAGCCATGATGAAGGATCAATTGATATTTCTTGCCGCACAGAGGGATCCTGGCCTGGAAGAACCCTCTGCGCAAGATGTTTATCCTGTGGGAACCATTGCAAAAATCAAACAGCTGCTGCGCCTTCCCGGCGAGACCATCCGTGTCCTCGTTGAAGGGCTGGAACGCGCCCAAATTATGGAATACATGGCCAACGAGCCCTATTATCAGGTGAAGGTCAGGGAATGCCCAAACCCGAAGAAGCTGACTAAAAAGCCTGAAATCGAAGCATTGATCCGCCAGGTCATCAGTTATTTTGAACAATATGCGAAGCTGACAAACCGCATTTCTTCGGACACGACCTTTACCGTTACGGCCATGGAGGATTACGCGAGGCTTTCAGATGTGATCGCGGCCAATATGATGCTCAAGCTCGAGCAAAAGCAGAGCATCCTCAATGAAATCTCTCCTAAAAGACGGTTGGAAAGGCTGCTTGAAACCCTGGTCAAGGAAATAGAAATCCTTGAAGTCGAGCGGAACATCAATCACAAGGTTCGCCAGCAAATAGACAAAAGCCAGAAGGAGTATTATCTGCGCGAACAACTGAAAGCCATTCAGAATGAGTTGGGCGAAGGCCAGCAACAGAGCGATGAGATAGAGGAATACCATGACAGGATCACTAAGGCCAACCTTCCAAAGCATGCGGAAGAAAAAGCTTTGAAAGAGCTGGACAGGCTGTCGAAAATGTATTCGACCTCTGCTGAAAGCGGCGTTATCCGTACCTTCCTCGATTGGATTATCGAGCTGCCGTGGAATACAAAAACAGAAGAAAACCTGGACCTGCGAAACGCCCAAAAGGTTCTCGAGGAAGATCACTATGGGTTGGACAAGGTGAAGGAGCGCATGGTAGAGTACCTGGCCATCCGCAAGCTGAAAAACGGCCTTCATGGCCCGATCATATGCCTTTCCGGGCCTCCCGGTGTGGGAAAAACATCCATTGCGCGTTCCATTGCAAAGGCATTGAACCGAAACTATGTACGAATGTCGTTGGGCGGTGTTCGGGATGAAGCTGAAATACGCGGCCACAGACGCACCTATGTTGGTGCCATGCCCGGACGGATCATCAGCGCCATTAAGCAGGCTGGCTCAAAAAACCCGCTGATCCTGCTGGATGAAATCGACAAAATGTCCAGCGATTTTAGGGGAGATCCCGCTTCTGCCATGCTGGAGGTGCTTGATGGTGAACAGAACAAAGAATTCCGCGATCACTATCTTGAGATCCCCTTCGATCTTTCGGATGTGTTATTCCTGACCACTGCCAATTATAAGGAAAACATCCCCCGGCCACTGCTGGACAGGATGGAGATTATCGATATATCCGGGTATATTGAGGAAGAAAAGCTACAGATCGCCTTGCGTCACCTAATCCCCAAGCAAATCGACAACCATGGGCTGAAACCCGCTCAAATCCGCTTTGATGAGGGTGCTGTGAGGGACATTATCAATTATTACACCCGCGAGGCAGGCGTGCGTAACCTTGAAAGGCAAATTTCGACCATTTGCCGCAAAGTGGCAAAAATTATTGTTTCGCAAGAGAAAAA
>JAAYJG010000425.1 GCA_012523055.1 Ruminiclostridium sp.
AACTGGGCAGGTATGGGTGACCAGGCTGAAATAGCTGCAATCACTGCTACAGGTGCGCGAACAATCAATATCATTAAACCATATGCCGACAATGACTATATCTTCAAAAGAATTGAGTATGCAGAGCGCTGTGGGGTTATGGCTGTGGGAATGGATATAGATCATTCCTTTGGAGGAAACGGCAAATATGACATTGTTTTAGGTGAACAAATGACCCCTAAGACCCTGCCGGAAATGAAAGAATTCATAAAATCCACGAAGTTACCTTTCATAATAAAAGGTGTTCTTAGCGAGCAGGACGCATATAAAGCTTTAGAAGCCGGAGCGAAAGGTATTGTAGTTTCTCACCACCATGGAATTATGAATTATGCTATTCCTCCGCTGATGATACTGCCGAGGATTGCGAAGGTGATCAATCGTCAAATCCCAATTTTTGTTGACTGTGGCGTTATGAGTGGAAGTGATGTGTTTAAAGTGCTTGCTTTGGGGGCTGATGCAGTTTCCGCGGGCAGAGTGATTATGGAACCCTTAAAAATGAATGGCGCAGAGGGAGTAAAAAATCAAATCATCAAGATGACGGAAGAATTAGCTGGATTTATGGCAAGAACCTGTTCACCAGATATATGTCATATTGACCCATCAGTTATCTGGCGGCGGGACAGAGGGGACAGGTACCTTGTCCCAGTTTACTGGGACGAGGTACCTGTCCCCTCTGTCCCCCGCATCGAATGAAGAGGAGAGATATCTATGAGAATTGGCGGAGCAATAGAAAAACCTTATAAAAATCCTGAAGAATGGTACCAGTTAGTCAAAGAACTGGTTTACAGGGCTGTTTTGGCACCGATTAATTACCGCGCCAGCAAAGAGGAAAAGCAAGCTTACTTAAAGTGTGCTCAGGAGAATAATCTGGTCATCGGAGAAGTTGGTGCTTGGAAAAATCCTATTTCAATCGATGAGGATGAGCGAAAGGCAGCAATGGAGTATTGCAAAAATCAGCTTGAACTGGCAGATGAGCTGAGCGCAAATTGCTGTGTGAACATAACGGGAAGCAGGGGCGAAATATGGGATGGCTGTTACAAGGAGAATTATTCAAAAGACACATATACATTGATTGTTGATTCAATCAGAGAGATTATTGATGCTGTAAAACCATCCCGAACTTTCTATACAATAGAGACCATGCCCTGGATGATACCGGATTCACCGGATGATTATCTTCAATTGATTCATGATGTAGACAGAAGCGCTTTTGGAGTTCATCTGGATTTTGTAAATATGATTAACTGCCCCAGGAGATATCTCTTCTGCGATGATTTCATTGAGGAATGCTTTACTAAGCTCGGCCCACATATTAAGAGCATACACGGAAAAGATGTATCTATGGAAAATGCCTATACAACAGTAATTCGTGAAACCATGCCCGGAAAAGGAATCATAAATTACCAGAAGGTTGCCAGGCTATGTGAGTCCCTTGGGCCCGATACACCCTTGTTTGTTGAACACTTGCCTGATTTTGAAAGCTATAAGCAGGCTGCGGCTTATGTAAGAGAACAGGCCAGGTTGGCTGGTGTAAAAACAGATTGAGGGACAAAGGAGAGAAGGACAGAGGGCGGGGCCCAGGTACCTTGTCCTGGGACAAAGGTACCTGGGCCCCGCCCTCTGTCCCTATAAGGGGGAAAGATGTTTATCGAGAGAATGGATGATTTTTTCACAAGCTGCGCAGATGGTTATGACGAGCATATGCTGAACAATGTTGAGGGATGCATAGACGGATATGTTAAAGGAGCTGAACTCATTCCCGAAGATGTTGAAGACCTTCTGGATTTAGGCTGCGGTACAGGATTGGAGCTTGATGAAATATTCAAGACAAGGCCATTCA
>JAAYJG010000054.1 GCA_012523055.1 Ruminiclostridium sp.
GAGCTGCTGCGCATCCGCAAGGAAAACATTGTTGTCCAAAGAACCCAGGTAGCAAAGCCTGTGACCGCATCCCACGGTGGTGACGGAGAAACCGTGAAAAAACCGAAAAAGCGGGATGTGGAAAAGGTGGGTCGCAATGAACCATGCCCCTGTGGGAGCGGAAAGAAATACAAAATGTGCTGTGGTAAAAATTAATCAGAAGGAACCAGTATGGATTATCAGCAAGCGATCGACTTTATTCACAGCCTGGAACGGTTTGGGAGCAAGCCGGGGCTGGAAAGAATCAGGGCTCTAAGCCAAAGGCTGGGGAACCCACAGGACAGGTTAAAGTTCATTCATATTGCGGGAACCAACGGCAAAGGGTCTACTGCGGCCTTTATAGCGTCTGTGGCTTCTGCGGCCGGTTTCAAAACAGGGCTTTATACCTCGCCGTTTATTGAACGTTTTAACGAACGTATAAAGCTTAACGGTGAAGATATTTCCGACGAGGAATTGGTGAAGTATGTCGCCAGGGTCAAGTGGGTCATCGATGAAATGATCGCTGAAGGACTGGAACATCCCACCGAATTTGAAGTGATTACGGCACTGGCCTTTTTGTATTATTATGAAAAGAACTGTGACCTGCTTGTTCTGGAAGTTGGCATGGGTGGTCGGTTTGATGCGACAAACATCATATCCGCGGCTCTGGTATCGGTTATCACAAAGATTGAAATGGATCATATGACCATTCTCGGGGATACCCTGGCAAAGATCGCATATGAGAAAGCCGGCATCATTCCAGAAAATGGCCGAGTGGTTACTTATCCGCAGGAACAATCAGCGCTGGAAACCATTGAGGCGGTGTGCAACAATAAAAAAGCCACTCTGTACCGTGTCGATCCCGCAGAATTAACCGATGTGACCCTTGAAAAGAGAAAACTCTCTTTCATTCATCCTCGACTGGGCGTGATTGAAACCCCTATTGTCGGGGTGCACCAGGTTTACAACGCCGCGGTTGCGCTGAAAACCCTTGAAGTCCTGGTTGAAATGGGATACAGGATTCCTCCTGAAAAGGTTCGCCTGGGGTTTCAAAACGCTTCGTGGCCGGGTCGTTTTGAGCTTTTGCAAACCCATCCCGACTTTTATATTGATGGTGGACATAATCCCGATGGGATCCGTTCCTTTGTCGAAACCTTTAAAGCTATATATCCTGGCAGAAAAGCCACCATCATCTTTGGTGTTATGCATGACAAGGAATATGAGACCATGGTCGCCGAGCTTTCAGCAATCGCTTCACGGTTTATCGCCGTCACTCCCGTCACACCGCGGGCGTTTCCGGCGGAAAAGCTGGCAAAAGTGATGGCAAAGTATTGTCAGTTTGTTGAAATTAGTGATACAATAAAGGGGGCAGTGGAAAAATCCATGCAACTGTCGTCTGCCGACGATATTATCGCTTCCTTGGGTTCGCTTTATTACATCGGACAGGTACGATCACTATTTCGTACAGAGTTTTGTAATTGAGATCTTTTTATGTATACCATTCCTGCAGGGATTAAGTCACTTTTATACAAGAATGAATGGTGGCAGGTTCGGAGGTAGGATTGATGTTGGATATAAGAATGGAGCTTGAAGGCTATCAACCGATCGATCTGGAATCCATTGAAGAAAGCTCCGGTAAATTGCCTGAAAATGTGGCCGAAGCCATTGTTCTGTTTAACAAGGCTTTGGAAGATATCAGGTTCGGAAATGAAGATATAGCTGTGATCGCTTTAAAAAAGGCGATTTCACTGCATCCTGTTTTTTATGAAGCCATGAACCTGATGGGGATATGCTATTCAGCCATTGGCAAGGAAGATATGGCGGAAAACGCCTTCAGGCAGGTCATTGATTCCGACGACAGCAGTATCAGGGCAATGGAATACCTGAATAAAATGAAGGGTCTGGCGCCCGATACCCCGAGAAATGACACCCACCCGCCAAAGAAAAGGGAGAAACCCGTGAAAGCCAAGCCTCAAAAATCCAAAGATGAGTTATCATCGTTTCTGGCGAAAGGGCTTGGGAAAGAAAACAATAATGTTTATGGCCTAAAATACATCGCCGGTATGCTGATAGGCATGGTGCTGGTATTGTTCATCTGGTGGATGGTTCCCACCAACAAATCCCTTTTTATGATCAACAGGGTTGATAACATACAGCAGGATCCACAACTCGTAGAACAGATTAGCAAATTGAACGAACGGATAAAAAAGCTTGAAAGCGATCTGCAGGCCAGCAAGGATGAGAACCTTAGCTTATCAGAAAGCTTCGAGCAATATAAGGGTTGGTCGGTGCTTTTGGAGCAGGCCGAAGCAGAGTTTACAGCCGGGAACTTCATTCAGGCCGCCGACTTGCTGACAAATACCCCTGGCCCGGTTCCTGTCGGTTTTTCAGGCGAGCACAACAACCTGTTGGACAAAGTCAGGCTGCAGGCTGCCAATCAGTTATATCAGGAGGCTGGCGAGCTGTATAACCAAAACACGGTGAAAGATAAAGAGGTTTACAGGCAGGCTTTTGGAAAGTTTGAAAGTGCCATATCCTATTTGCGGGAAGACAAGCCCAAATATACACCAAACCTGTATTATGTTGCCGGCAAAGCTGCCGCCAGGTGTGATGAAACAGACAGGGCCGTCGAATTGTTCCAGTTTATTATCGACGAATTCCCCAGCAGCCAGTACAGTTCCTATGCTGCAGTGCGCTTAAGGGAAATCGCCGATGGCAAACCCATAACTGGCACCTGATTTAGGGCCACAGGGCGGGGTTCAGATCTCCTGATCACTTATGACCAGAGGTGAATATACACCGCGTGAACATTCCCGTATAAGACTATACCCCGGCACGTAAACACCCCCACAGGGCAGTTCACCCAATCATCATCCATTAAAACTTTCAGGCAAACAAAAAAGAAGGGAAATCCCTTCTTTTTATGTTTGAGAAAAAATGTTAAACTGTTGCCAACACTTTTTTCAATTTTGCGAAGCGAGGCAGCCCGTCTTCCATTGGAGGGGTGGATTCACCCTGAATCAGAGGAAGCGCGTAATTGATATATTCCTGGGTTAAACCTGTTCCGCGGTGATTAATCCACTCACGCGGAATTTTCTTTTCGGTGTTGGCCACGGTGGAGAGGTTCACCAGCTTGAAATCACAATTGTATTTTTCTCCCGGTTCGCGTTCGTAGGCGACCATCTGATCGGTAATCCCCTCAACAGCATACCTGACAGCCAGCTGTCCGGCAGTAAAAGCTTCATCCACATCGGTCTTTGAGCCGCAATGTGCTGCGCAGCGCTGCAGCAAGCTGAATTCAATGGCGCGGGTTTTGCATTTCAGTTCCTTCTTCAGAATATCGGCAAGAACCGCTCCAGTACCGCCCAATTGTGCATGACCGAAAGAGTCCTTTTCCTTAGCCAAATCAGAACCATATTCCGAGATATACTTTCCGTTTTTATCCCGGATGCCTTCTGAAACAGCAATGATAACCTTGCCGCTGTTTTTTTGATAAACTTCCTTCACATCTTCAAGGAATTTATCCATGTCAAAATCGAGTTCGGGCAGATAGATTAAATCTGGTCCAGCTCCCTTGTATGCAGCCAAAGCTGTAGCAGCGGTGAGCCAGCCTGCATTTCTTCCCATCACTTCAAGGACGCAAACCATTGGGGTGTCATAGACGCGTGCGTCCAGATAAACCTCCATGGTTGCTGTAGCAATATAGCGTGCAGCACTGCCATAGCCGGGGCAATGGTCGGTTCCTGTCAAGTCGTTGTCAATGGTCTTGGGAACACCCATAACACGGCATTCATAACCAACCTTCTGCATGTACTTGCTTACCTTGTTACAGGTATCCATGGAATCGTTTCCACCATTATAGAAGAAATAACGGATATCATACTTCTTGAAGACCTCGAGCAGGCGCTTGTAATCGGTTTCGTCGTCTTCAGCTTTTTTCAGCTTGTAGCGAACAGAGCCCAATGCCGAGGAAGGGGTGGTTTTCATCAATTCCAGTTCATATGCGCCCTCACAGCTCATATCATAAAATTTCTCTTCAAGAATTCCCTTGATGCCATTCGCCGCACCGAATACCTTCGGAATGCTTTCCTGCTTCAATGCTTCCGTAAAAACACCGGCTGCACTCGCATTAATCACCGATGTAGGCCCGCCGGACTGGCCAAAAATTGCGTTTCCAACTAATTTAGACATTTCTCCGCCTCCTGTGTTTATGATACAAGCCGGGTATTGCTGAACACATCAAAATGTAAGTTCCATTCCCCAGCCTGATAGCCAACTGTAAAGATATTTTCCGATAAAAAAAGCCTTTCCTTGCCAAAAATTAATATACCACAAACAAGAACTGAACGCAACGGAATTTAACCGGGATAGATAAGAAAGTGCTTTTCCAGAAAATGAAACCAGAATTAAACTCACAATCAGAATACGTCGATATACAATAAGCATACGTAGATAAAGTGAGTGGTTTCTATGGCGGATAAAGTTTTAATTTATATTGAGGACAGGGTGATCAAGGGAATCGTTTTGAAGATCCTCCGTGAAAAAGGCCTGGAATTCCTGGAAGGCTTGGATATAAAGGATATTCAGTTAAAGCTGGACATTTTTCAGGACACGATATTTTTCCACATTGTTCAAATTGGAAGAGGAACCAGCAAGGAGCAGTATGAATTTGTTCGAAAGGTTAAAGAAGAATCTGCGGCGGACTTCCCTGTTCTGGCGATTATCCCCGGTGATAGCAGTGAATTTGTAAGCGGTGCCAAAAAAGCCGGCATAGAGGAAGTTGTACTAATACCCGAGAAGAGAGAACAAATGCGGGACATCTTCAACACCCGGATTTCTGAATTCATTAAAACAATACCGCATAAACAGCCAATGGGTGAACAAGAGCATCAGAAGGAGCATGGCACAGACGACCTCTCTTCGGATGAAGTTTTTAAGCAAGAGATAAAAAGGGCAGTACGGGGCAAATACTCCATATCCTTTGTCATGGGAAGGTTTACGGGTGTACATACAGGGTTGATAGATGAATTTTATGACAAACTCAAAAAAGATATGCGTGACACCGATAGGATCATTCATTTTAATCATCATACTTTTATTATGGTTTGTCCGTTTACGCAGAAATCATACCTGATTGAAGTTGAGAAGAAAATCCGTGAAGCCTTTGAGAGAATGTTTGGTTACTCACGGGTCCGCAGGTTGGATATGTACGGTGTGACCTATCCGGACGATGGAAAAAACATCGACGAGCTAACCATCATTATGGAAAAAGGTGTGCATGACAGCGTTATTATCTCAAGCATCCGCGAACCGTTGAAATCAATCAGCAGAGAACGGCTTGAAGAATATAGAAAAATGCTGAAGCTATATAAATGACTGTTTTTCAGTAGAATTTTCTTGCATAATACGGGATTTTACAGGGTAAAATCTCCTGATGAAATCAAGACATACGGAAGAAAGCTTACAGACACAAACCCTGCTATTCCTTGGCGGTGTTTGTGTTCTTTTTTCGAAGAACCACATAAAACAGCAATATCAGCAACCAGACAACGGATACGATGTATTTCCATAACGGATGAATTGGCAGCGGGGTAATATAGCCCTCGGTCAGCCCGGCAAGAACAAACAACGGAATGGTACCCACGAGAAGACGAAGCGCGGCTTTTCCGCCTTTCGCAAAAGAACTTCGGCGGGACAAAAGGCCTGGGAAGAGCATGGACTTTGCGATGAGAAGGCCTGCGGCACCGCAGATGAAAATACAGAACAGCTCTGGCACACCATGGGGAAGGATCAGCGCCCAAAAATGATAACCGTTTCCTGCTTTTATCGCAAGGGCAGCCAGGGCTCCGAGCATCATTCCGTTTTTCGCCAGAACAAAAACCGTCCCCACACCAAAGGTTATCCCCAGGGCAAAAGCTAAAATACCCACCTGGATATTGTTTGTAAATATAGCCACCGAAGCAACCGAATAGTTTATGTCTGATACCCCCTCGCCAACCCCTTTCACACCTTCCACATAATCAGGGGTTA
>JAAYJG010000426.1 GCA_012523055.1 Ruminiclostridium sp.
AAACTGGAACATGCCAGGGTCATCATCCGACGGTTGGGAAAAAGCACAATTGGCTACCGCAAACACACCACCCCGTTTGGTACCTCAAATGATTCCTCCCATCAGGAAAAAAGAAACGCTCACCGCAAAAAATATCTGGCAAGACTCATTGGGTAACTGGGTATATGATTTTGGGGTAAACGTGGCAGGCATCCCATTGTTAAAGGTTAAGCAACCCAAGGGTACAACAGTGATCATTCGTTTTGCAGAAGGCATTGACAAGTCGAATGGACTTGATTTCAGATCCTCGGGATGGATTCATCACGGAGCCATTTTCCAGGATCAATATATATGTAAAGGCGAAGGTGTAGAAACATGGTCTCCTCGTTTTACCTATCACGGCTATCGTTATGCTGAACTGTCGGGGCTGACTGAAAAACCTGACATTGAAACATTGAAATTAATCGTGGTACACTCAGATGTGAACAACACGGGACAATTTACCTGCGCCGACGAACAGATTAACAAACTACATGAACTGGCTATACGAACTGTAAAGAACAACTTGCATGGCATTCCAACGGATTGTCCTATCCGGGAAAAATGCGGGTGGTTGGGAGATGTGCATGCATATGTAAAAATGGCGAATGTTAACTTCCAAATGGAAAACTTTTGGCACAAATATCTTGAAGATATCCGCTCCGGGGCAATAAGGGAAGAAGAGAATACGCTCTTTCACGAAAGATACAACAACACGTTTTACTTCACTCACAAACCTTCCGGTATACCCTATATGATTGCGCCGGGAAAAAGATTGTGTGGGGTGGCTTCTCCCGATTGGGGTACCGTACAGGTTCAACTACCCTGGTGGATTTATGTCTATTACGGAAACAAGCAGCTTCTATCAGACTATTACCCCCAGATGAAACAATGGACCTTGTATGTAAATTCTTTGGCTAAAGACAACGAAAGAAAAAAGGGCTACGACATGAATACCCAGTCGATTGTCTACCAAGGCTTGGGCGATTGGTGTCCTCCGAAGTACGCGTCTGAAAATAAGACTCCTGTAGAGTTCACTTCAACCGCTTTTCATTATTTGGATGCAAAAATAATGAAAGAGGTGGCCGACATACTCGGTAAAGAAGATGATGAAGCATTGTTCTCGCGGATAAAGGAGGAGATCGCCACAGAACTACGAGACGTGATGTATGATCCAGTGAATAAAACATTTGGATCCCAAACAGCCGACGCCATGGCGCTTGACCTGGGAATTGTTCCTGAAGGAGATGAGGCAGAAGTAAGTAAATCGATCGTTGAGAGCATGAATAGGCACAGTGAAGGGTTTATGAACTGTGGCATTTTTGGAATCAGCCGAATCGGAAGCATGCTCGCTCGCCACGGGAATGCGGAAGCTGCGTGGCAGATGTTTACAAAAAAAGGGGAACACAGCTTTGAATGGATGTGGACCGCTGCGGATGCCACTACCCTGTGGGAACTACTACCCGTCAACGAAATCAGCCACGAAGGTTCTCTTAGTG
>JAAYJG010000427.1 GCA_012523055.1 Ruminiclostridium sp.
CTTCTCCCGCCTCGATATAACGAAGCTGAAGCTTCGTTGTTGCAGTGTGATGGTTTTGCTAAAGCAAAACCTGCCGTTGCAATAACAGTGTGTTGCGATTGCAAGCAATCGCTTCCGTTGTTATAATTCATCCGGCTCAGTCATAAACGTATAACTCAAAGGGATGGATAAACCATCAAAACCATCAGTTTTGTTCCAATGATGACATGCTTAACCACACCGTTCAATTTTCCGATATATTCTTCGTATAATTATACTTATTTTATCATGAATCCATATGGAATAAGATTCAGATTTATATAAACATAGGGTTACTGCATCCTGGAATTCAACTCTGGGAAGATGTTATTGGAATGTGTTCCTGACTGCCTGGCATGGAGGCCAGGCATGCGGGTTTACTTCTGACAATGACGGATGAACAGATGCCACGGAAGGTTGTGATTCAATGCCTTTATCCATCATAATATCATTGGTGTTTTTCATTACACTGATTTTCTATTTCTATATGGGTATCTATGTGCTTTCACTGAATAAAAATTCTGAACTGCATCGCATTTTTTTCTTCATCTGTATGTCCCTGAGCATTTGGGCTTTTTCCTTTTCTATTGCCAATTCTGCACCCAACTATGATGTATGCTTTTTGTGGCGGAGAATCAGCGCTTTGGGATGGTGCATCATGTATAGTCTGATAGTTCATTTCACCCTGATTCTTACCGGCAAAAAAAGTATTCTGAAGAAAAAATGGTTTTTGGCGGCATTATACTTTCCCTGCCCCATATTACTCTATGTATTCTTTTTGAATAAAGAAATGGCGGCAAAACAATATAACCTGATTGAAACCTATGCTGGCTGGATCAATATTTCAAAGGGAACCTTTTGGGATAAATTATTTGTTGTTTATTTCTTAAGCTTTTCTATCATCAGTATCAGTCTCGCGTTCTCCTGGGGCCGGAAAACAAAAACAGAGAATGAAAAAAAGCAGTCCAACCTATATGTCATCTCCTATATTGCCGCATTGCTCGTCGGCTCATTTATCCAAACTCTCAGTAATGTCGTGTTTAATATCTTCATACCCCAGATGGCACCGGTGGTTATAATGATTCCCAGTACAGCAATGCTTATTTGCATCAAAACGTACGGGCTAATGCTACCGGAAAACAAAAAGAAAGCTGCTGCCACAGGAGAGATTTTAAGTGAACATACCCGTTCCAAGCTTTATACCTATCTGACCCTGGCTTATGTAGCAGGCGGTTTTCTCAATTTTGTCACTCAATACCTGATTTACCGGGCTCCTCTCGGTAAGGTTCTGATATACAGTGCAATAATTATGCTGATTGCGCCGGTTTTATTGTTAGTGCAAAAAATAAAAATAGAAGTTAAGTATAAAGATCTGATCTCATTTTTTATCATTTCCATGTCTTATCCTGCCGCTGTTTTTTTCGGTTATATCAAAACTGCCGCCACGACCATGTGGTCTGTTGTGTTTGTATTGGCGCTGATAGCTGTGGTCTTCAACCGCAAGGATATGTTGATCATCGTCGGCGGCGTCGCGTTGATTACATTGACCAGTATATGGATTTTCGTTCCTTCGAAGGTTCTGATCCTTCAAACTACAGATCATATTGCGAGGATTATCATCTTACTGGTTTTTCTTTGGATCGCCCTGTTTGTAAATCGTGTTTATGTTCAGCGCTTAAATGAAAGTGAAAACCAAATGAGAATACAGCAAATGCAGACCACAGCCTCTGCTTTCCTGGATACTGCCAATGAGGCTGATATCGCGGATAAAATGAAAGGGGTACTGCAGCAATGCGGAAATTATCTTGAAGCAGAACTTGGCTATATTATCATCTTCGGCTCAGGAAGCAAACCCGAGAATACAGTTTTTGAATGGTGCGAACGGGAGATCGAATCCATCACCGAGAACATATTCTTGTTAACCATTCAAAACTTTACTGAATGGGCGGATGAAATAGTAACAGGGAAAAGCAACGGAATACTGGTGAAAAACACCAATGCCTTAACGGAAGGGACACCCGTGAGACAATGGAGTATAAACAACAAGGTGAAATCCATGATGGTGATGCCCCTGGCAAACAAAGAGAAGTGCATCGGGGTCTGGGGCTTTCTTACGAAAAAAAAGGAAATTCATTGGAATACCAGTCATCTGAATGCGTTGAAGATGATCGGCAGTCGTGTCACAGACATCTATTTGAATATTGAGGCCGAAAAGGAACTGATTCGCATGGCCTATTATGATACCTTAACCGGGTTGCCCAACAGCTCGCTGTTCACCCACTATTTGAGCTCCAGCTTGCAAGCTTCTTTGGATTCAAAGTACAAAATGGGGATCATTTTTCTCGATCTCGATTTTTTCAAGACCGTGAATGATTTCATGGGGTATGCCTGGGGAAATGAGTTGCTGAAGGTTGTAGCAAAACGGCTTCGTACCATCATCCGTAAGGAAGATATCCTTTGCCGCAGCACTGGGGACAAGTTTCTGATCCTCATCACCCGGGCTGAAGGGCTTGAAGAAATTGAATCCATTGCCAGGAGGATTCTGGATTCGCTGAGCAATCCGATAGAGATGAACGAGCGTGAGGTGTCCATAACAGTAAGCATGGGAATCTCCACAACCCCTGAGGATGGAGAAGCTGCGGATGATTTAATAAAAAATGCCGAGCTGGCCATGTTTGTATCAAAGAAAAGCGGTAAAAACCGATATACGGTTTGCACAAGTGAAATAAAGGAAGAATCTCTGTTGGAAAATGAATTGTCCAATGACCTTTACCGTGCGCTGGAAAAGCAGGAATTCACAGTATATTATCAACCGAAAATCAATGCACAAACAGAAGAAATTGTTGGGATGGAAGCATTAATTCGTTGGAATCATCCGGAAAAAGGATTGATTCCACCGGCTGTTTTTATTCCTCTTGCTGAGAAAATAGGCCTTGTCGGGGATATTGATCAATGGGTGTTCAAGGCCGCCTGTCTTCAGAACAAACTCTGGCAGGACAAAGGCTTTGCTCCGATCAGAATGGCGGTAAATTTCTCTCTGTCTCAGTTCTTCCAGGAGAATGTTATCGAAAAAGCAGCTCGGTGCTTACAGGAAACCGCGCTTAGCCCGGAATATCTTGAAGTGGAGATCACTGAAAGCATTGCGAACTACAAGTCTGAAAGCATTTTAAAAATACTTGATGGCATGAAAGCACTGGGAATATCCATTGCCATTGATGATTTCGGAACAGAGTATTCTTCCCTCAGCAGGCTGCATACACTTCCTGTTGATCGCTTGAAAATTGATCGGCAATTTGTATGGGAGTTCTCGAAGGGGAAAACAGGCCATGATATCCTGAAAACGATCTTTTCATTAGGGAAGGCACTTGGCCTGAAAACAACCGCCGAGGGTGTAGAAACAGAAGAACAGTTATCTTTTGTCAGGAGCATGGGTTGTGATGAAATACAGGGCTATTATTATTATAAACCCATGCCTTGTGAAGAAATAGAAAAAATACTGGAGCAGAGAATGAACCGCTGATGCTGGTTTTATACCAAATTATATTCTCTTATGCACAACCTGATTTGCTCATATAGATCACAAAGGCCGGCTTCAGCAGTTTTTCAACGCTGAGCCGGCCTTTTTCATGGGAGAAACCGGAATGAACTTGTTCAAAATTCATTCCGCCCCCTTCTTCATCTTCGCATAGGATTTATGCTTCTGCCATCTTTGGCTTTTCCTTGACAACATACTGCAGAACAACGACGACACCGATAATGGCTATTCCGATAAGATCAGTCACAAGCCCGAGATCGATCAGCAGCAGCCCAGCACCAACAGCAAGAACTCTCTGCCACCAGGGAAGTTTCTTTTTCATAAAGCCTTCCATCCCTCCGGAGATGGCAAACATGCCGATCATCGAAGTACAGATGAACTGTATGATCTGCAAAATGGAGGCGTCAATCAGTAACATTGCGGGGTTCAGCACAAACATATATGGTATGATAAATGCCGCGATGGCCAGCCTGGTCGCAATAACCCCCGTCCGGATAGGGTTCCCTCCGGAGATGGCTGCCCCGGCATAAGCAGCCAAGGCTACAGGCGGAGTGATATCCGCCACAATGCCAAAGTAGAATACAAACATATGCGCCGCAAGCACCGGTGTTCCAGGAATTAACTTCAGGATGATCGGTGCGGTAATGGTAGCCATGATCACATAGTTTGCTGTTGTGGGTACGCCCATGCCCAAAATGATACAAGCAATCATTGTGAGGAACAGCGCAAAGATATCGATACCGCCCGAAAGCAGTAGAAGCCCGTCAGCAAGCTTCAACCCAATACCGGTTAAAGACACAATTCCAACAATAACACCGGCAATGGCGCAGGCTGCGGCAACCCCAATGGTGTTTTTTGCCCCGTTCTCCAGCGATTCAACAAACCCCTTCGGGGTCAGTCGGGTTTCCTTTCGGAACATGCTGACAATGATAGCTGCCAGAATAGCAAGACAAGCAGCGCGGGAAGCTGTATAACCGATGGACATGGTGGTGATCAGCACGACGATGGGAAGGAACAGATATCCCTTTGTCAACAACAGCTTGAAGAAGTTGGGGATGGATTCCTTTGGCAGCCCCTTCAGACCTGTTTTCTTAGCTTCAAAATGTACCATCATAAAAATACCGGTGAAATATAAAATTGCTGGGAAAATGGCCGCAACCGCTATGGTTGCATAAGGCATATCTGTCATTTCCGCCATCAGAAACGCTGCTGCACCCATGATCGGAGGCATGATCTGCCCCCCGGTGGAAGCGGCGGCTTCTACGGCAGCTGCAAAATCCTTGTCATAACCGGTCTTTTTCATTACAGGGATCGTTACACTGCCCGATCCCACTGTGTTGGCAACGGAGCTGCCGGAATACATTCCCTCCAGTGCACTGGAGATAACAGCAACCTTGGCAGGCCCGCCCGTGGCACGGCCTGCGATGGAGTTTGCGATATCGATAAAAAAGGTTCCGATGTTTGTTTTTTCAAGGAAAGATCCTAAAATAATAAACAAAACGATGAAGGTAGAGCAAACGCCGATGGGTGTTCCTATTACACCATCAAGCGTATAGAACAAAGTATAGACAATTCTGGTAATGGAGTAGCCTGTCGCAAACGCATAAATAACAAATGCGCCAGCCACCACCAAGATCGGCAGGCCGACCACTCTTCTGCAAACCTCGGCTATAATCAGAATTCCGATAAGGCCGATAATCACATCAATTTGCCCGATACGGGTAGCTTTCAAGGCAAGTGTTTCGAAATTCACGACATAGTAGAAGAAGCAGGCTGCGCCTATTATGCCCAATGCCAGATCATACCAGGGCACAAAATTTTCACGCTTTGCGGTTTTCTTTTTTGCCGGGTAAAGCACAAAGGCCATAAAAACAATCAGCCCCACAAAGGATGCCCTGCGAATTTGTTCGGGCCACACACTGATAAGGTTCATATAAAACACATAAAGTGCAAAAGCAGCCAACATGTAGCGGACAACCACTCTGGGAACGCCTTTATAATGCCTGGTGTTTGATTCACGGTCATACTCGGCCATCAGGGCATCGACATCGATATTGCTCACTTCACCCATAGAGGTTTGTGTTGTTTTTTGCTGTTCAGACATTCAGCCATCCCTCCTGTTTAAAAGTATACTTGTACCAAATCAGAAACTGTATCTGTCGTTCAAGGCTGAAACCTGAATGGTCGCATCTGCAAAAAACATGCATGCCTTGATGCATTCACCGGCCTTCCGGGCCGGCTTCCATAGTTCGGTTTCTCATTTTGAACCGGTATTCGTATTGAATTAAAGCCTGCTTTTAACCAAAAAAACCACGGTAGTGTTCTGCCCGCAGAGTTCACGCAGACTAATGGTTTCTTCCCCGATCTCAAGCGTATGATCCGAAACTGTGCCCACTATGTATGATAGCTTGTCCAGCCGCAGTTCGAAACCACTGACAGTCATGGAACCGTCCGACCCATATTCAAGGGTCTGACCTTGTCCAATCTCTGTTTGCACACCGGCGCCGAAAGAGTAGTATCTCGTTCGTACAACATAAATTTCTTTGCCGTGAATTTCATAAAAATCGGTGACAGGGCTATTATTCACCGAGTGAATAAACGTAATGGAGAATTCACCCCCATCTTCAATGGGGTATGCGGCAATAATTTCCCCGGTATCTGCGTTTTTTAGTATCAGCGCCGGAGAGGATAACACATAAAGAATAAAAACGGAGGCCAGGATCGTGACCACGACCGCGGCCCCCGTGACAGCCCATTTTCTTGGCATATTTACTTCATAACACCGACTTCTTTGTAATATTTTGCAGCACCGGGATGAAAGGGAATAGAGATGCCGGAAACAGCATAGGCCGGATCCAGTTCAGCACCCTTCGGATGTGCAGCAGCGATCTGCGCTTTATTTTCAAACAGAGCCTTGGTCATTTTGTAAACCAAATCTTCACTCAGACTGTCGGATACGATGTAGGTAGCCACGACGGCAACGGTTTGGGTAGCCGTATCAACACCCTTGTAGGAGCTTGCCGGGATATCGAATTTGGTATAGAAAGGATACTTATCGATCAGCTTCGCAGCATGCTCGTCGTCAATGGCGATCAGATTGATGGCATTGGAAGTGGCAAGCTCAACAATAGCGGTTGTCGGAGCACCGGCAACACAGAAAAATGCGTCGATCTTGTCATCCTTCAGCGCGGTGGCGCTGTCGGCAAAGCTGAGGTTGTTCAAAATAATGTCATCGAAGGTAATGCCATAAGCATCGAGAATTTGGCGGGCATTGAATTCAACACCGGAACCAACGTCACCAACAGAAACACGTTTTCCCTTCAGATCTGCAACTGAAGTGATGCCACCCTTGGATACTATCTGACAGACCTCGGCATAGCAGCCGGCCAGGGCGGAGAAGCCTTCAACCTTTTCACCTGCGAACAGGTCGGTTCCGTTGTAAGCATAATACATCACATCGTTTTGAACGATCGCGATATCGGCTTCCTTGTCTGATACAAGGTAGATGTTGGCTTTGGACGCACCGGTGGACTGAACATCAAAGCTCAGGTTTCCAATCTTCTCCCCAAGAACCTGGGAAACGGTGCCGCTGTATGCATAGTATGTACCTGTTGTTCCGCCGGTTGCCATCTTGAGTGTGGTTTTAGCACCACAACCGGACAGAGCAAGTGAAAAAATTAACAACGCGGCAGTGACGATAAGAAATAATTTTTTCTTCATTAGACATTCCTCCCATGAATTTTTACTGAGACATAGATGCAAAACTATTTATATTATTAATAGTGTATAATAACAAAAATTATTTTTCAACATCGGATGTAATATTTGGTTTATTTCTTTATGTTAAGTAGAACCTAACCCGGTTATTGGCTCACAATCGACTTAAAGATATTTACTCAGCAGTTTTACGGCC